>NZ_VLJQ01000026.1:0-4045 GCF_007829375.1 Nocardioides sp. J9
CGGATGACGTGGACGACCTCGCCGCGGATGTAGATGAACGCCTTGTTGGCGCGGATGGCGTAGGAGCTGACGATCACGCCCTCGACGAGCACGTGCGGGTTGCCCATCATCAGCGGGATGTCCTTGCAGGTGCCCGGCTCGGACTCGTCCGCGTTGACGACGAGGTACTTCGGCTTCGGGTTGTCCTGCGGGATGAACGACCACTTCATCCCGGTCGGGAAGCCCGCGCCGCCGCGGCCGCGCAGGCCACTGTCCTTGACGGCGGTGATCACGTCGTCGGGGCTCATCGCGAAGGCGACGTCGAGGGCGGAGTACCCGCCCCGGGCGGCGTAGGTGGCGAGCTTCCAGCCCTGCTCGGCGTCCCAGGTGTCGGTGAGCACCGGGGTCAAGAGCCGATCGTTGGTTGAGCTTGTCGAAACCATCACGCCTTCTCGGTCTCGATACGCTCGCTGGCGCTCGCTACTCGACCAGCGTCGGGGGCGTCGGGAGCGGTCCAGCCGCGCTCGCGGGCGATCTTCAGCCCGACGAGGCTGGCCTCGCCTGCGGTCGGGCCCTCGTCGACGCGCCCGTCGGGGAAGCCGGCGAGCACCCGCTCGGCCTCGCGCCAGGTGCACAGCCTCGGGCCACGGGTCGAGCTCACGTCGTGGCCGGCGCGCAGCGCCTTGACCATCTGGACCGCCGACTCGGGGGTCTGGTTGTCCATGAACTCCCAGTTGACCATCACGACCGGGGCGTAGTCGCACGCCGCGTTGCACTCGATGTGCTCGAGGCTGACGGTGCGCGAGTCGCCCTGGCGCTGGACGGCCACCTCGTCGTTGCCGATCTGGAGGTGCTCCTTGAGCCGCGCGAAGATCTCGTCGCCGCCCATCACCGCGCACAGCGTGTTCGTGCAGACGCCGACGTGGTAGTCGCCCACGCCGTGCTTCTTGTACATCGTGTAGAAGGTCGCGACGCCGTTGACCTCCGCCGCACTGATGTCGAGGATCGCGGCGCAGGCCTCGATCCCCTCCGGCGTGATCCTGCCCTGGACCGACTGCACGAGGTGCAGCATCGGGAGCAGCCCCGAGCGCGGCTCGGGGTAACGGGCCGCGATCTCGCGCAGCTCGGCGAGCGTCTTCTCACTGATCGGCTCGGCCATTAGCGGTCCACGCCTCCCATCACGGGGTCGATGCTCGCGATGGCGACGATGACGTCGGCGATCTGGCCGCCTTCGCTCATCAGGCCCATCGCCTGGAGGTTGTTGAACGACGGGTCGCGGAAGTGCGCCCGGAACGGMCGGGTSCCGCCGTCGGAGACGACGTGSRCSCCGAGCTCGCCGCGCGGCGACTCSACSGGCACGTAGGCCTGGCCGGCCGGSACSCGGAAGCCCTCSGTSACSAGCTTGAAGTGGTGGATSAGSGCCTCCATCGACTCGCCCATGATGTGGCGGATGTGGTCGAGGCTGTTGCCCATCCCGTCGCTGCCGATCGAGAGCTGGCTGGGCCAGGCGAYCTTCYTGTCSGCSACCATGACCGGYGCACCCTCGAGSCGGGCCAGCCGGTCGGCGGCCTGCTCGAYGATCYKCAGCGACTCCCACATCTCGTTGAGGCGCACCCGGAACCGGCCGTAGGAGTCGGMGGTGTCCCAGGTCTGCACGTCGAAGTCGTAGGTCTCGTAACCGCAGTAGGGCTGCGCCTTGCGCAGGTCGAAGCCGTAGCCCGTGCTGCGCAGCACCGGGCCCGTGAGACCGAGCGCCATGCAGCCCTCGAGGTCGAGGTGCCCGACGTTCTCCAGGCGGGCCTTGAAGATCGGGTTCGCGTTGCACAGCGCGGCGTACTCGGGGAGGCGCTTCTTCATCAGCGCGACGAAGTCGCGGATCTCGTCGAGCGCACCGGGCGGCAGGTCCTGCGCGMCCCCGCCGGGGCGGATGAACGCGTGGTTCATGCGCAGGCCCGTGATCAGCTCGAACAGGTCGAGGACCAGCTCGCGCTCGCGGAAGCCGATCGTCATGACCGTCAGGGCGCCGATCTCCATGCCGCCGGTCGCGATGCAGACCAGGTGCGAGGAGATCCGGTTGAGCTCCATGAGCAGGACCCGCATGACCTGGGCCTTCTCGGGGATGTCGTCCTCGATGTCGAGGAGCCGCTCGACGCCCAGCACGTAGGTCATCTCGTTGAAGAACGGCGAGAGGTAGTCCATCCGGGTGCAGAAGGTCACGCCCTGCGTCCAGGTGCGGAACTCCATGTTCTTCTCGATGCCGGTGTGGAGGTAGCCGATGCCGCAGCGGGCCTCGGTCACCGTCTCGCCCTCGATCTCCAGGATCAGCCGGAGCACGCCGTGCGTCGAGGGGTGCTGCGGACCCATGTTGACCACGATCCGCTCAGCCGCGTCGCCCTCCCCCATGTCGGCGGCGATCTCGTCCCAGTCCTGACCGGTGACGGTGAAGACCCTGCCCTCGGCCGTCTCGGTGGGGTCGGCGTAGAAGTCGGTGCCCATCAGTTGTAGCTCCTCCGCTGGTCCGGCGGCGGGACGGTGGCGCCCTTGTACTCCACCGGGATGCCGCCGAGCGGGTAGTCCTTGCGCTGCGGGTGGCCGGGCCAGTCGTCCGGCATGAGGATCCGGGTCAGCGCCGGGTGACCGTCGAACTGAATGCCGAACATGTCCCACGTCTCGCGCTCGTGCCAGTCGGCGGCCGGGTAGACCGCGACCACCGACGGGACGTGCGGGTCGTCGTCCGGGGCGCTGGTCTCCACGCGGATCCGCCGGTTCCACGTGTACGACGCCAGGTGGTAGACCGCGTGCAGCTCGCGGCCCGCGTCACCGGGGTAGTGGACGCCGCTCACGCCGGAGAGGAACTCGAAGCGGAGCGCCGGGTCGTCGCGCAGCAGCCTCATCGCGGCCACGAGGTTGTCGCGGTGGACGTGGAAGGTGATCTCGCCGCGGTGGATCACGACCTGCTCGATCAGCGGATCGAGCTGGTCGGCGACGGTGTCGAACCAGCCTCCGTAGGGTCGCTGCGCAGCGCCCGGCATCACGACGGGGGCGACCAGGCCGCCGTACCCGCTGGTGTCGCCGCTGCCCTTGACGCCGAACATGCCGTGGCGCTCGCCGACGGCGCGGACCTCCAGGCCCGGCTCGCCGAGCGCCTCGGGGGCGTTCTCGGGCGACTGGTCGGTGGCCGGCTGCTCCACGGCCTTGTCGGCGGCCTTGTCGGCGGCCTTGTCGGCGGCCTTGTCGGCGGGCTTGTCGGCGGGCTTGTCGTCGGTCATCGCAGCAGTCCTCGCTGGTCGCCGGTCGGCAGCGCGACGAGCGCCTCGGCCTCGAGCTCGCGGATCTGCGCCTCGCGGTTCTTGCCGAAGGGGGTGTCGTGCTGGACCTTGTCGTGCAGCTTCAGGATCGCGTCGATGAGCATCTCCGGACGCGGTGGGCAGCCCGGGAGGTACATGTCGACGGGGACGACGTGGTCGACCCCCTGGACGATCGCGTAGTTGTTGAACATGCCGCCGCTGCTGGCGCACACGCCCATGGCGAGGACCCACTTGGGCTCTGCCATCTGGTCGTAGATCTGGCGCAGGACCGGGGCCATCTTCTGGCTCACCCGGCCGGCGACGATCATCAGGTCGGCCTGCCGGGGGCTGGCGCGGAAGACCTCCATGCCGAACCGGGCCAGGTCGTACTTCGGGCCACCGCTCGTCATCATCTCGATGGCACAGCAGGCCAGGCCGAAGGTCGCGGGCCAGAAGCTGGCCTTGCGCATGTAGCCGGCCAGGCCCTCGACCGTGCTCAGCAGGACTCCGCTGGGGAGCTTCTCCTCGATACCCATGGGCAGTTGTCCCTCAGTCCCAGTCCAGGCCGCCACGCCGCCATACGTAGGCGTAGGCGACGAACACGGTGGCGATGAASAGSACCATCTCGACCAGCCCGAACCACGCCATGTTGTCCAGCTGCATGGCCCACGGGTAGAGGAAGATGATCTCGATGTCGAAGACGATGAAGAGCATCGCCGTGATGTAGTACTTCACCGGGAAGCGGCCGCTCAGCGCCTGCGGCGTCGGCTCGATGCCGC
>NZ_VLJQ01000027.1:0-3750 GCF_007829375.1 Nocardioides sp. J9
CGACCTCGACGTCGTCGTGCACGCCGGGGCCGGCGCCTACATCTGCGGCGAGGAGACCGCGCTGCTCGAGGGCCTGGAGGGCCGCTGCGCCCGCCCTTCCCGGCGGTCGCCGGCCTCTACGCCAGCCCGACGGTCATCAACAACGTCGAGTCGATCGCCTCGGTGCCTGCCATCGTCAGCAACGGCGCGGCCTGGTTCGCCTCGATGGGCACCGAGAAGTCCAAGGGCCACGGCATCTTCTCCCTCTCCGGGCACGTCCAGCGTCCCGGCCAGTACGAGGCGCCGCTGGGCATCACCCTGCGCGAGCTCCTCGACCTGGCCGGCGGGGTCCGCGAGGGCCACCAGCTGAAGTTCTGGACCCCCGGCGGCTCCAGCACGCCGCTGCTGACGGCCGAGCACCTCGACGTACCCCTCGACTTCGAGGGCGTCGGCGGCGTCGGCTCCATGCTCGGCACCCGCGCGCTGCAGGTCTTCGACGAGACCGTGTGCGTCGTGCGGGCGGTGCTGCGGTGGACCGAGTTCTACAAGCACGAGTCCTGCGGCAAGTGCACGCCGTGCCGGGAGGGCACGTGGTGGCTGGTGCAGGCGCTCACCCGCCTGGAGCACGGGCAGGGCAGCGAGGATGACCTCGACCAGCTGCTCGACCAGTGCGACAACATCCTGGGCCGCTCGTTCTGCGCGCTCGGCGACGGTGCGACCAGTCCGATCTCCAGCTCGATCCAGCACTTCCGCGAGGAGTACCTCGCGCACCTGAGCCACGGCGGCTGCCCGTTCGACCCGGCGCGGTCGACGGCGTGGGCCGGACAGGAGGTGTCGGCATGACGGAGAAGACCGTGGAGAAGGACGAGCAGGCCGGGGGCAAGGCCGTCGAGAAGACGGACCTGGTCACCTTGACCATCGACGGTGTCGAGGTCAGCGTCCCCAAGGACACCCTCGTCATCCGCGCGGCCGAGCAGATCGGCGTGCAGGTGCCGCGCTTCTGCGACCACCCGCTGCTCGCGCCGGTCGGCGCGTGCCGCCAGTGCCTGGTCGACATCCCCGACGCCGGCAACGGCCGCGGCTTCCCGAAGCCGCAGGCGTCGTGCACGCTTCCGGTCGCCGAGGGCATGGTCGTCAGCACCCAGGTCACCAGCCCGGTGGCCGACAAGGCGCAGCAGGGCGTGATGGAGCTGCTGCTCATCAACCACCCGCTGGACTGCCCGGTCTGCGACAAGGGCGGCGAGTGCCCGCTGCAGAACCAGGCGATGTCCAACGGGCGCGGGGAGTCGCGCTTCTCCGACGAGCGCAACCGCGGGGTCAAGCGCACGTTCCCGAAGCCGATCAACCTCTCGCCGATGGTGCTGCTCGACCGTGAGCGCTGCATCGTGTGCCAGCGGTGCACCCGCTTCGCCGACGAGATCGCCGGCGACCCGTTCATCGCCCTGGTCGAGCGCGGCGCCCAGCAGCAGATCGGCATCGCCGAGGACGCGCCCTTCCTGTCGTACTTCTCCGGCAACGTSATCCAGATCTGCCCGGTCGGGGCGCTSACSTCSGAGCAGTACCGCTTCCGYTCGCGSCCSTTCGACCTSGTCTCGACGCCCGGCGTCGCCGAGCACGACGCSTGCGGCTCGGCCATCCGSRTCGACCACCGGCGCGGCAAGGTSSTGCGSCGCCAGGCSGGYGACGACCCSGCGGTCAACGAGGAGTGGATCASCGACAAGGACCGSTTCGCCTTCGCCTACGCGCAGGCCGACGACCGGCTCRSCTACCCSCAGGTSCGCGACGAGGAYGGCWKCCTSCGSCCGGCGTCGTGGCCSGAGGCGTTCRYGGTKGCSGCSCGCGGSCTCRCCGSSGCGMRGGCKGCMGGSGGYGTCGGCGTGCTSACCGGCGGCCGGCTSACCGTCGAGGACGCCTACGCCTACAGCAAGTTCGCSCGGGTCGCGCTCGGCACCAACGACATCGACTTCCGSKCSCGYCCGCTSTCCGCSGAGGAGACSGCCTTCCTGGCCAGCCACGTGGTCCTCACCGGACCGGCCGACCCGGTCAMCAGGGCGGTCACKTACGACGACCTCGAGTCCGCKGCGAAGGTSGTCCTCGTGGGCCTGGAGCCCGAGGACGAGGCCGGCGCGGTCTTCCTGCGCCTGCGCAAGTCCGTGCTCGCCGGCGGCACCGAGGTGATCAGCCTGGCGCCGTACACGACCCGCGGGCTGGGCAAGCTCGSCGCCCGCGTCGTCCCGACGGYGCCCGGCGACGAGCCGGCCGCGCTGCGGGCCCTGGCGGGCGAGGTCGACGCGACGAGCGTGCTGCTCGTCGGCGAGCGGCTCGCGACCGTGCCGGGCGCGCTGACCGCGGCCGCGGAGGTCGCCGCCAGCACCGGCGCCCGGCTCGCCTGGGTGCCGCGCCGGGCCGGTGACCGCGGTGCGATCGAGGCCGGCTGCCTGCCGAACCTGCTGCCCGGCGGACGTCCCGTCGCGGACGCGGCCGCCCGGGTCGACGTCGCCACCGCCTGGGGCGTCGACGCGCTGCCCGAGGCGGAGGGCCGTGACGCCGACGCCATCGTCGCCGCCCTGGTCGCCGGCGAGCTCGGCGGCCTGGTCGTCGCGGGCATCGACCCCGACGACACCGCCGACCCGGCTGCGACCCGCGCCGCGATCGACGCCGCCGGGTTCGTGGTCTCCTTCGAGCTGCGCCGCAGCGAGGTCACCGACGTCGCCGACGTGGTCTTCCCCGTCGCGCCGACCTCGGAGAAGTCCGGCACCTTCGTCAACTGGGAGGGCCGGGTCCGGTCCTGGGAGGCCGCGCTGCACCAGCCGTCCTCGCTCCCGGAGCTGCGGGCGCTCGCCGGGATCGCCGAGGAGCTCGGCGCCCCGCTCGGCTTCCGCACCGTCGCCGAGGTCCGTGCCGAGATGGGCCAGCTCGGGCCCTGGGACGGCGAGCGCACCGCCGCCGCTCCCGCGGTCGCCGGGCCGGTGGCCCGCGACGCCGGCGCGTTCGCGCTCTCGACGTGGAAGCTCATGCTCGACAACGGCACGATGCAGGACGGCGACAAGTACCTCAAGGCCACCGCCCGCACCCCGGTCGCGCTCGTCACCCCGGACGTCTACGACGCGCACGGGCCGACGGTCACCATCACCGGTGACCGCGGGTCGGTGACGCTGCCGGCCGAGATCGCCGACGACCTCGTCGAGGGCGTGGTGTGGGTGCCGGCCAGCTCGGTCGGGAACGGTGTGCTCGCCGACCTGGCCTCACCCGGGTCGCACGTGACCATCACCGGCGCGGAAGGGGTGCACGGATGAACACCTCCCTCGATGCCTTCGGCAACGACACCTGGTGGGTCGTCGGTCTGAAGACGCTGCTGATCTTCGTGATCCTGGTCCTGCTCACGCTCTTCAACATCTGGTGGGAGCGGCGCGTGGTGGCGCGGATGCAGCACCGCATCGGCCCCAACGTGCACGGCCCGTTCGGCCTCCTGCAGTCCCTCGCTGACGGCGTCAAGCTCGCCTTCAAGGAGGACCTGATCCCGAAGGCGGCCGACAAGATCGTCTTCGTGCTCGCCCCGGTCATCGTGGTGGTGCCGGCGTTGGTGACGTTCAGCGTCATCCCGTTCGGGCCCGAGGTGAGCTTCTTCGGCGAGACGACGCCGCTGCAGCTGACCGACATGCCGGTSGCGGTGCTSTTCGTSATGGCGATCGCGTCGATCGGCATCTACGGCATCGTCCTCGGCGGCTGGTCCAGCGGCTCGACGTACTCCCTGCTCGGCGGCCTGCGCTC
>NZ_VLJQ01000028.1:0-3786 GCF_007829375.1 Nocardioides sp. J9
GACATGGGCCTGGGCCTGGCGATCTTCCTGATGTTCGCCACCTTCGGCACCACCAGCTTCAGCGGCATCAGCGCGCTGAGCTCCGGCGCCACCGAGACCACCCTCAACTGGATCGGCGTGCTGCTCCTCGTCGGTGCGTGCGGCAAGTCCGCCCAGGTCCCGCTGCAGGCCTGGCTCCTGGACGCGATGGAAGGCCCGACCCCGGTGTCGGCGCTCATCCACGCCGCGACCATGGTCACCGCCGGCGTCTACCTGGTCACCCGCTCCAACTTCATCTTCGAGCTGGCGCCGACCGCGCAGACGGCCGTGGTCGTCGTCGCCACCGTCACCCTGCTGTGGGGCGCGATCATCGGTTGCGCCAAGGACGACATCAAGAAGGGCCTCGCCGGCTCCACGATGAGCCAGATCGGCTACATGATGCTCGGCGCCGGCCTCGGCGTCGCAGGCTACGCCTTCGCGATCTTCCACCTGCTGACCCACGGCTTCTTCAAGGCCAACATGTTCCTCGGAGCCGGCTCGGTCATGCACGCGATGGACGACGACGTCGACATGCGGCACTACGGCGCGCTCAACAAGGCGCTGCCGATCACCTTCGCGACCTTCGCGCTCGGCTTCCTCGCCATCATCGGCATCCCCCCGTTCTCCGGCTTCTGGTCGAAGGACAAGATCATCGAGACCGCGCTGGTCGAGAACCCCGTCGTCGGCATCTGCGCCCTGCTCGGCGCCGGCATCACCGGCTTCTACATGACCCGCATGGTGCTGATGACCTTCTTCACCCGCAAGCGGTGGGCCGACGGCGTGCACCCGCACGAGAGCCCGAAGGTGATGACGATCCCGCTCATCGTGCTCGCCGCGCTGTCCGCGCTGGGCGGCCTGATGCTCGCCGGCAACTGGATCGTCGACTGGCTGAGCCCGGTCGTCGGCCACGCCGAGCACCACGACCCGCCGTTGCCGGTCATCGTGATCACGCTGATCACCATCGCGGTGGTCGCTGCCGGTGTCGCCCTGGCGTGGCTCCTCGTCGGCAAGCGCGAGGTGCCGCGGGAGGCGCCGACGGACGTCTCCTTCGCCACGAGGGCGGCCCGCGCCGACCTGTACGGCGACGCGATCAACGACGCGGTCGTGGTCACGCCGGGCATGGCGGCCGTGCGCGGCTCGGTCGCGACGGACCGCTCGCTCGTCGACGGGCTGTTCACCGGGGGAGCGACCGTGGTCGCCGGCACCGGTGAGCTGCTCCGCCGGCTGCAGAACGGCTACGTCCGCTCCTACGCCCTCGGCATCCTCGCCGGCGCTGTCCTGCTCGTCCTGACCCTGGTGGCGGTGAACTGATGCTGAGTCTGCTCGTCTGGCTGCCCATCGTCGGCGCGGTCGTGGTGGCGTTCGCGCCGCGCGCGACCAGCAAGGCGCTGGGTCTCGGGATCGCGCTCGCGACCGCCGCCGTCGCGGTCGTCGCGACGGTCCGCTTCGACGTCGACGGTGGTCGCCAGTTCCGTGAGGAGCACGAGTGGATCGAGGCGTTCGGCGTCCACTACGCCCTCGGGCTCGACGGACTCGGGCTGCTGATGGTCCTGCTGACGGTCCTCCTCGTGCCGCTCGTCCTCGCCGCCGAGTGGTTCAAGATGGACGGGTTTCGAGGCTCGCAGGCTCGCACCTCAACCACCGAGTCTCCGGGAGGTGGCGCCCGGGCGTTCGTCGCGTGGGCGCTGGCCCTCGAGGGACTCTCGCTCGCGGTGTTCTGCGCGACCGACGTGTTCTTGTTCTACGTCGTCTTCGAGGCCACGCTGATCCCGGCGTACTTCCTCGTCGGCAGCTTCGGCCGCGACGGCCGGGGCGCCGCCGCGCTGAAGTTCCTGATGTTCCAGCTCGCCGGCGGCCTCGTCCTGCTGGCGTCGGTCATCGGCCTCTACGTCGTCTCTGCCGACGCCGGCAACCCGTCGTACCTGCTCTCCGACCTCGAGCAGCTCGACATCGGCACCACCGAGGGCCGCTGGCTCTTCCTCGGCTTCTTCATCGCGTTCGCGATCAAGGCGCCGCTGTTCCCGGTGCACACCTGGCTGGCCGACACCACCGAGAAGGCCACACCCGGCACCGGCGTGCTGCTGGTCTGCATCCTCGACAAGATCGGCACCTTCGGGATGCTGCGCTTCTGCCTCGGGATCTTCCCCGAGGCCTCGCAGTGGGCCACCCCGGTCGTCATCACGCTCGCGCTCATCTCGATCGTCTACGGCGCCCTGTTGGCCATCGGCCAGGACGACGTCTACCGCCTCATCGGCCTCACGTCGCTGAGCCACTTCGGCCTGATCACGCTGGGCATCTTCACCATGAGCACCCAGGGCGGCACCGGCTCGATCCTCTACATGGTCAACCACGGCCTCGGCACCGCAGCGCTGTTCCTCGTCGCCGGCTACCTCACCGAGCGTCGCGGCACGTCGCTGATCAGCCAGATGGGCGGCGTCGAGAAGGTCACCCCGGTCCTCGCCGGGCTCTTCCTCGTCGCCGGCCTGGCGACCCTGGGCCTGCCCGGCCTGTCCCCGTTCATCAGCGAGTTCATGGTCCTGCTGGCCGCCTTCGGCTACGCCTGGTACGTCGGCGCGATCGCGATCACCGCGGTCGTGCTGGCCGCCATCTACATCCTGTGGATGTACCAGCGCACCATGACCGGACCGACGCCGCCCGACGTCGAGGGGACCAGGGACCTCGGCCTGCGTGAGGTCGCGGCGGTCGCGCCGCTGGTCGCCGCGCTCGTCTTCTTCGGCTTCTACCCGGCGCCGCTCACCGACGCCAGCAACCCGATGGTGACCGACCTGCTCGAGCACGTGGGCGTGGAGGACGAGGCGCCCACGGTCGACCCGGCCGACGTCGAGCAAGCCCAGCCCGAGACGGAGGGGGCCCACTGATGCCGTTCGTGAAGCCCGAGCTCGAGTACGTCGAGCTCCTCCCGCTGCTGATCGTCCTCGGTGGCGCCTGCCTCGGCGTGCTCGTCGAGGCCGCCCTTCCGCGCGGTGCCCGCCGCCTGCCGCAGGTCGCGCTCGCCCTGGTCGCCCTCGTCGGTGCGCTGGTGGCGACCGTCCTGGTCGGCCTCGACCTCGACGACGTGAGCGGCGTCGCCGGCGCCGAGGGCAAGGGCCTCGTCGGCGCCATGGGCAGCATCGTCGTCGACGGTCCCACCGTCTACCTGTGGGGCCTGCTGCTCGTCTTCGCCATCGGTGGGGTCGCGCTCTTCGCCGAGCGCCGCCTCGAGGGTGGCGTGTCCGGGTTCACCGGGCAGGCCGCGGCGCTGCCCGGCACCGACACCGAGCGCGACGCATCCACCCGCGGGCTCGAGCACACCGAGGTCTACCCGCTGCTGCTCTTCGCSGTCGCCGGCATGCTGCTGTTCCCCGCTGCAGGCGACCTGCTGACGTCGTTCGTCGCCCTCGAGGTGCTCTCGCTGCCGCTCTACCTGCTCTGCGGCCTGGCCCGCCGGCGCCGCCTGCTGAGCCAGGAGGCGGCCATGAAGTACTTCCTGCTCGGCGCCTTCGCCTCCGGCTTCTTCCTGTACGGCGCCGCGCTGGTCTACGGCTACGCCGGCACGGTGTCCTTCGCGGGCATCAACGAGGCGGTGCGCGCCGGTGGGGCCAACCACGGCCTGCTGCTGGCCGGCATAGCGCTGCTCTCGGTCGGCCTGCTGTTCAAGGTCGGCGCCGCGCCGTTCCAGGCCTGGACCCCCGACGTCTACCAGGGCGCCCCGACCGCGGTCACCGCGTTCATGGCCGCCGGCACCAAGGTCGCCGCCTTCGGCGCCCT
>NZ_VLJQ01000029.1:0-3369 GCF_007829375.1 Nocardioides sp. J9
CAGAACGACGTCAAGCGGATGCTGGCCTACTCCTCGGTCGCCCACACCGGCTTCCTGCTCGTCGGCGTGCTCGGAGCCCAGGGCGCCAGCGAGCTCGCCGACGGGCAGTACACCTCGCTCGAGGGCGTGCTCTTCTACCTGACCACCTACGGTTTTGCGATGATCGGCTCCTTCGCGATCGTGACCCTGGTCCGCGACGCGGGTGGCGAGGCGACCCACTACGACCGCTGGGCCGGCCTGGGCCGGCGCTCGCCGCTGGTGGCCGGSGCCTTCGCCTTCYTSCTGCTSTCGATGGCCGGCATCCCGCTGACCGCCGGGTTCATCGGCAAGTGGGCGGTCTTCACCTCCGCGATGTCCGCCGGGGCGTGGCCGGTGGTGCTCGTGGCGATCGCGTCCAGCATCGTCGCGATCACGTTCTACGTGCGCCACATCCGGCTGATGTTCTTCACCGACGCCCACCCGGACGGCGCCGCGGCGGTCTCGCGCCCGTCGGTGCTCACCACGGCCACCGTGGCCGTCTGCGTCGCGGCGACCCTCGTCCTCGGCGTGGTGCCGGGCCCGGTTCTCGATCTGGTCACCCATACGGGAGACTTCATCAGGTGACGAACGGAGCATCCCCGGCCGAGCTGGCACTGCCCATCCTCGACGACGCGCTCGCGGACCGGCTCCGCGGTCGCATGGCGGCGGTCGAGGAGGCGCTCTACGGCCACGCGACCAGCCGGGCGCCGTACGTCACCGAGGCGGCCCGCCACCTGCTCGCCGCCGGGGGCAAGCGGTTCCGCCCGCTGCTCGTGCTGCTCGCCGCCGAGGCCGGGCCGCGCCCGGACGCCGAGGAGGTGCTCACCGCCGCCTGCGTCGTGGAGATCACCCACGTCGGCTCGCTCTACCACGACGACGTCATGGACGAGGCCGCGCTGCGCCGCGGCGAGGACTCCGCCAACGCCCGCTACGACAACCTGGTCGCGATCCTGACCGGCGACTGGCTGTTCGCGAAGTCCTCGGAGCTCACCGCCCGGCTCGGGCCGGAGGCGGTCCGGATCCAGGCCGAGACCTTCACCCGCCTGGTCGAGGGCCAGATCCTCGAGACCGTGCCGCCCGCGCCGGGCGATGACCCGCTCGCGCACTACCTCGACGTCGTGGCCGGCAAGACCGGCTCGCTGATCGCCACCTCCGCGCACTACGGCGCCCTCTTCTCGGGCGCCGACCCGGAGGTCGTCACCGCGCTGACGGCGTACGGCGAGCTCGTCGGCACCGCCTTCCAGCTCTCCGACGACATCCTCGACATCGCCTCCGAGAGCGAGGAGTCCGGCAAGACGCCGGGCACCGACCTCAAGGAGGGCGTCCCGACGCTGCCGGTGCTCATGGCGCGCGCGTCGATGGACCCCGCCGACGCCCGGCTGCTCGAGCTGCTCGACCCCGAGCGCACCGACCTCGCGGCCGACGCCCAGCTGCACGCCGAGGCGCTCGACCTGCTCCGCAAGCACCCGGCGATGGCGGAGGCGCAGGCCTACGTCGTCGACCGCGCCCAGGAGGCGAAGCGGCTGCTCACCGCGCTGCCCGAGGGCGCCGTCCGGTCCGCGCTGGAGGCCTTCGCCGACGTGGTCGCCGTCCGCTCGGCATGACCTCCTCGGCACGGTGATCGGCTCCGCCTTGCACGGGGTCGGCCGTTCCGTGGCGACCCCGCTTCGTTAATCTCTAGTAGGTCAGTTAACTTTGGGTGCATGAGCACCATGACCACCAACCAGGACCTCGACCCCGCCGCCCTGCGGCAGGCGTTCGGCGTCTTCCCGACCGGTGTGGTCGCCCTGGCTGCGGAGATCGACGGCGAGCCGGTGGGCCTCGCTGCGAGCTCGTTCACCTCGGTCAGTCTGGACCCGCCGCTGGTCTCCGTCTCGGTCGCCCGTACGTCGAAGACGTGGCCGGACCTGCGCCGTGCCCGCCACTTCGGGGTGACCGTCCTGGCCGACCACCACGGGGCGGTGTGCCGCCAGCTCTCCGGCCCGGTCGCCGACCGGTTCACGGGCATCGACCTGACCACCTCGCCCGAGGGTGCGGTCACGCTCGACGAGGGCCTGGTCCGCTTCTCCTGCTCGCTCTACCGCGAGGTCGAGGCCGGCGACCACGTCATCGTGCTGCTGCAGGTCCTGGCCGTCGACCGCGGCGCCAACGACGCCGCCGGCCACCCCCTGGTCTTCCACCGCAGCGGCTTCGGCCGCCTGGAGCGGACTGCCTGACCACCGCCGAACGCCCGTGCGCCAGCGGCGTGCACCCCGCCGCTGGCGCACGGGGCTTCCAGCACCGGCCCGCCGGGGCTGGTTCAGACGGCCGACGCCTCGGCCGCGAGGGCCAGGGACCGCCGCCGGTGCTGCAGGGCCTCGACGGTGAAGACCGCCAGCGCGACCCACACCAGCACGAAGCCGGCCCAGCGCCCCGGCGGCATGTGCTCGCCGACGACCGTGATGCCCAGCACGAACTGGATCATCGGCGCGAGGTACTGCAGCAGGCCCAGGGTCGTCATCGACACCCGCGTCGCGGCCGCCCCGAAGCAGAGCAGCGGCACCGCGGTCACCAGGCCGCTGGTGACCAGCAGCGCCACGTGCCCGACGCCCTCGGCCGTGAAGTGGGCGTCGCCGGCGCTGCTGAGCCAGAGCAGCCAGACCACGGCGAACGGCGCGATGACGGCCGTCTCGAAGGTCAGGCTCTCCACGGCCCCGACGTCGGCCGACTTCTTCGCCAGGCCGTAGGTGCCGAAGGAGAAGGCCAGCACCAGCGCGAGCACCGGCGGCCGGCCGTAGTCGATGCTGAGCACGACGACGGCGAGGAACCCCAGGCCCAGTGCCCACCACTGCAGCGGGCGCAGCCGCTCGCCCAGCACGAGCACGCCCATCAGCACCGTCACCAGCGGGTTGATGAAGTAGCCGAGCGACGTCTCCACCACCCGGTCGTTGACCACGCCGTAGATGTAGGTGCCCCAGTTGGAGGTGATCGTCGCCGCGGCGACGACCAGCAGCAGCGTCGTACGACGGCTGCGCAGGACGTCGCGGAGCTGGCTGCGCCGTCGCATGACGACGACCAGCACCGCCATGATCATCAGGGACCAGACGATCCGGTGGGCGAGGATCTCGACCGGCCCGCTCGGCTCGAGCAGCGGCCAGTAGAGCGGGAACGCCCCCCACATCGCGTACGCCGCGACGCCGAGCAGGAACCCCCGTCGCGCATCAGCCACCCGGTGAGGCTATCGAGCCGATGGCGCGAGCGTGTCGCCTGTCGTGCTTGATGGCGCGAGCGTGTCGCCTGTCGACGACCGCGCGCAGGCACTCGCTTCGCTCGGCCCACGCTTGTCGCCGACGCGCCTGCGGCGCGGGCGCC
>NZ_VLJQ01000030.1:0-2949 GCF_007829375.1 Nocardioides sp. J9
GGCTCCTGTGACTCTTCCGTGGGTCGCTGATCGCGCCTGAACGGCCACACGCCGTTCCCGCTCTAGGTTTCTGGCTTGTCTAGGACCGAAACTGCTGAGCGGAGAACGGCGTGCGAAACGCCAGCCTATGGCGCGCCCTGTTGGGCGTCGAGAACACCGTCATCGAAGAGATCGAGTTCGACGAGGAGACCGAGGTCGTCGTCGCTCACGTGCGACCTCGTCGCGGCGGCCGTGGCCGCTGCGGCACCTGTGGAACAAGAGCATCCTGGTACGACCACGGCGAAGGGCGGCGTCGCTGGCGAAGCCTGGACGTGGGCGTGATGCAGGTGTTCCTCGAAGCCGACGCGCCCCGCGTGAACTGCCCGGTCCACGGACCCACCGTCCGCCAGGTCCCGTGGGCACGACACGCCGCCGGCCACACACTGGCCTTCGACCAGCAGGTCGCGTGGCTGGCCACCCAGTGCTCGAAGTCGGCAATCACCGAGTTGATGCGGATTGCATGGCGCACCGTTGGTGCGATCATCACCCGCGTCTGGTCCGACACCGCCGCCCAACACGACCTGTTGGCAGGACTGCGCCGGATCGGGATCGACGAGATCTCCTACAAGCGCAACCACAAGTACCTGACCGTCGTCGTCGACCACGACACAGGACGGCTGGTCTGGGTCGGAGTCGGGCGGGAGAAGGCAACCGTGCGCGCGTTCTTCGATGTCCTCGGCCCCGAGCGCTGCGCTCAGATCACCCACGTGTCCGCAGACGGCGCGGCCTGGATCGGGGAGGTCGTCACCGAACGATGTCCAAACGCGGTCCGCTGCGCCGACCCGTTCCACGTCGTGAAATGGGCAACCACCGCGCTCGACGAAGTCCGCCGCCAAGCCTGGAACGCTGCACGCAGCAGGACCGGACAGACTCCCTCAACACTGCAGGCCAGACGAGCGGCCGGCAAGGAGAACTACTCCACCGGGCCCGCGAAAGCGTTGAAGAACTCCCGGTTCGCGTTGTGGAAGAACCCCGAGAACCTCACCACCCGACAAGCCGCGAAGCTGACCTGGATCGCGAAGGCCGAACCCACCCTGCACCGCGCTTACCTGCTCAAGGAAGCACTGCGCCTGGTGTTCCAGCTGCCCCACCACGAGGCAGTCGAGGCGCTCGAGCACTGGATCAGCTGGGCCCGCCGCAGCCGGATCGAACGCTTCGTGAAGCTGCAGCGCACCATCGTGACCTACAAGGCCGAGATCCTCGCCGCGATCGAGCACGGCCTGTCCAACGGCCTCATCGAATCGGTCAACACCAAGATCCGCCTCATCACACGCGTCGCCTTCGGATTCCGCTCACCCGACGCGCTCATCGCCCTCGCCATGCTCAACCTCGGCGGCCACCGACCCGTACTCCCCGGCCGATGACCCACGGATCAGTCACAAGAGCCATTTTTCGCCCGCCCCGCGGTGCCGAGCCCGGGGTCAGCGGCCCCGGAAGACCGGCGCCCGCTTCTCCTGGGCCGCCCGGATCCCCTCCTGCAGGTCCTCGGTGGCCAGCGTCATCGGCTGGGCCAGGCCCTCCCACTCCAGCGCGGTCTCGATGCTGGCGTGGCCACGCTGCAGCGCCCGCTTGGTCAGCTTCGTCGCGATCGGCGCGGCGCCGGCGATGCCGGCAGCACCCGCGATCACCTCGTCGAGGAAGCCCTCCGGCTCGATCACGCGGGACACCAGGCCCAGCGCGAGCGCCTCGTCGGCGTCGACCAGCCGGCCGGTCAGGAAGAGGTCCCGCGCGGCCGCCGGCCCCACGACGTCGGGCAGCAGGTAGGTCCCCGCCATGCCCGGGTGGATGCCGAGCTTCGCGAACGGCACCCCCATCTTCGCCCCGCGCGCGGCCCAGCGGATGTCGCAGGCCAGCGGCATGCACAGCCCCGCCCCGATGGCCGCGCCGTTGATCGCGGCGATCGTCGGCACCTCGAGGCGCCGGATCGACAGCCACGAGCGGTAGAACGGCAGCATCCGCTCCCGCAGGTCGTCCACCGTCGCGTCCGGCTCCGAGGCCAGCCACGACAGGTTCCCGCCGGAGCAGAACGCCTTGCCCTCCCCCGTCACCACGACCGCCCGTACGGTCGGGTCCGCAGCCAGGTGGTCGACCGCCGCGACCCACGACGCCGTCATCTCGTCGCTCATCGCGTTCCGGAGGTCCGGCTGGTCCAGGACGAGCAGCGCGACCCCCTCCGCGGGGCGCTCCAGGCGCAGGTGGACGAGCTCCGGGGCGGCGGAGGCGGCGGCAGACGGATTCGAAGTGGTTTCAGACATGCGGGGCACGCTACTTCGCGCTTCAGGCGGCGTGCCGTAGGGTCAGGGAGGCTCGGAGCGTGTCTCCGGGCCCCGGCGGGCTTCCCCCAACGAGACCCCGTCGCGACGACCAACAGAATGAAACATGGCAAGGAGGCCGTCATGGCGGAGACCTGGAGCGGCGAGTTCTACTGCGTGAAGTGCAAGGCCAAGCGTGAGGCCGAGGGCGAGGTCAAGGTCAACGAGAAGGGCACCCGGATGGCCAAGGCCGTCTGCCCCGAGTGCGGCACGAACCTCAACCGCATCCTCGGCAAGGCCTGATCACCCGGCCACACAGACCGACCGTCACGGGCGGCTCCCACCTCGGTGGGAGCCGCCCGTGACGCGTTTTCGGGGGGGCGGCGCTGGTCCCAGCAGGTTTCCGGCAGGCGGATGGCTGGGTTCCGAAAGGCAGCGACGAGGAGGTACGGCGGGCGGCTGGGTCGGGCGGTCGGCCTGCGGCTGGCAACGCAGGAAGCGGCCGGCGCCGGCGCGGAGCACCTCCGCCCGCCGGCCACAATTACGCGTCTGACCTGCGGATTCATCGACGCCAGGTCTTGTTGTCGAACACCTGTTCGACTAGAATCGGGACATGTCAGCACCCGCAGCGCTCACCACGGCCACCGCCCTGGCCGCC
>NZ_VLJQ01000031.1:0-3003 GCF_007829375.1 Nocardioides sp. J9
GCTGGCAGACTTCATGTCAGCCTCCTCGCTGCTAGACCCAGTGGGGAGGCACCCTCGTCTTGGTGCCGGGACGCATCTGTCTGTCAGCTCACTGATCGGCGCTCCCAGCCAGCCATCCGGTCGGCCTTGGCGCACAGCCCTGTCGACGATCACGGCGTCCCGGGTGACCGCCGGGCCCTGCAGAACTCATCGTGGACCTCAAGGGGTCGAGCGAGCAGGGCAGTGACCCGACGGCACCTGGGGTGCATCAGCGGCCCGTCCAGGACCGCCGACACGAGGAAGGTAGTCCAGTGAGCGGGACGCCCCGGGACCAGGAGCCGGTCACCGATCCCTCGGAGGAGCGGAAGGTCGAGCGGAAGGCCGCGCGCGCCCGCATCGAGCAGCAGCACACCTGGGTCGACCTGCAGGTGCGCCAGGCGATGGAGCGCGGCGAGTTCGACGACCTGCCCGGCGCGGGCAAGCCGATCGAGGGCCTCGGCGCGACCCACGACCCGGACTGGTGGGTGAAGAAGCTCGTCGAGCGCGAGCACATCACCGTCCTCCCGCCCGCGCTGCAGCTGCGCAAGGACGACGCCGAGCTGGACGCGCACCTCGACACCCTCGGGTCCGAGCGCGAGGTGCGCCGCGACGTCGAGGACTTCAACGCCCGGGTCATCCGCGCCCGCTACACCCCGGTCGACGGCC
This sequence comes from Nocardioides sp. J9, assembly GCF_007829375.1. Taxonomy (NCBI): domain Bacteria; kingdom Bacillati; phylum Actinomycetota; class Actinomycetes; order Propionibacteriales; family Nocardioidaceae; genus Nocardioides; species Nocardioides sp. J9. Next base: position 685 of record NZ_VLJQ01000031.1, read on the forward strand.
CGCCGCTCGTCACCATGCCCCGCGACGTCGAGGAGACGGTCGCGCGCTGGCGCGAGCGGCAATCGGCGCGGCKCGCGGAGGCCGCCGAGCGGGCTGCCCGCCGGGCTGCCGAGGAGGAGGCCGCGGCCGCCGCGCGCGGGCGGCTGCGGCGGTGGCTGCGCCGGCGGCGCTGAGCGGTACGACCAGCCGGTCGCCGTACCACCTCGTCTCGGGGAGACGTCCGTCATACCCGCGCGCGGTGACTCACGGGTAGGTTCAGCAGACGTGAGTCACAAGAGCGCCAAGGACTTCTTCCGACCGCTCGCCGTGGGTGCCCCGGCCCCGCTGCGCGAGATCCCCGCCCGTCCCAGCCGGGCCATCCACTTCTTCGACCCGAGCAACGAGAAGATGGCGGCCAAGATCCCCGCCATGGTCGGCACCGTCGACGTGCTGCTCGGCAACCTCGAGGACGCGGTCAAGGCCGACAACAAGGTCGCCGCGCGCGAGGGCCTGGTGCGGATCGCCCAGTCGACCGACTTCGGGCCGACCCAGCTGTGGACGCGCATCAACGCGCTCGACAGCCCCTGGGTGCTCGACGACCTCACCACGCTGGTCCCGGCGATCGGCGACAAGCTCGACGTGATCATGGTCCCGAAGGTGCAGGGCGCCGAGGACATCCACTACGTCGACCGGCTGCTCGCGCAGCTCGAGGCGAAGGCCGGGCTGACCCGCCCGATCCTCATCCACGCGATCCTCGAGACCGCCCGCGGCGTGGCCAACGTCGAGGAGATCTGCGGCGCCTCCCCGCGCATGCAGGGCCTCTCCCTCGGCCCGGCCGACCTCGCGGCCGACCGCAAGATGAAGACCACCCGCGTCGGCGGCGGCCACCCGGGCTACCTGGTCCGCCAGGACCCGCCCCGCGGCGAGGACGGCACCGCGCAGGTCGACGCGCAGCGCAACGTCTTCCAGCAGGACCTGTGGCACTACACGATCGCGAAGATGGTCGACGCCTGCGCGACCCACGGGATCTACCCCTACTACGGCCCGTTCGGCGACATCGCCGACGTCGTCGCGTGCGAGGACCAGTTCCGCAACGCGTTCCTGCTCGGCTGCGTCGGCACCTGGTCGCTGCACCCGAAGCAGATCGCGATCGCCAACCGCGTCTTCTCCCCGAGCGTCGAGGACATCGACCACGCCCGCCGGGTCGTGGCCGCGATGGGTGACGGCACCGGCGCGGTGATGATCGACGGAAAGATGGAGGACGACGCCTCCCTCAAGCAGTGCCTCGTCCTCGTCGAGCTCGCGGAGCAGCTCGCCGAGATCGACCCCGAGCTGAAGAAGCTGTACGACGCCATCCCCGCGGCCGAGGAGGCCTGAGCCATGACCGAGACGACCACCTTCAAGCCCCTGCGCTCCGTCCTCTACATGCCCAGCTCGAACGAGCGGGCGCTGGAGAAGGCCAAGACGCTGCCGGCCGACGCGATCATCTTCGACCTCGAGGACGCCGTCGCACCGGACGCCAAGCCCGCCGCCCGGGAGGCCGCCGCTGCCGCGGTCGCGTCCGGTGAGTACGGCCGGCGCCACCTGGTCATCCGGGTCAACGGCATCGGCACCGAGTGGCACGACGACGACATCAAGGCGGCCGCCGCTGCCGGCCCGGACGTCGTGCTCGTCCCGAAGGTGAACTCCGCCGACGAGGTCCGCCAGCTCGTCGCCGCCCTCGAGGCCGCCGGCGCTCCGGAGAAGACCACGCTGTGGGCGATGGTCGAGACCCCGATCGCGATGCTCAACGCTCTCTCGATCGCGCAGGCCTCGCCGCGCCTGACCGGATTCGTGATGGGCACCAACGACCTGGTCAAGGAGCTGTACGCCGAGCACGTGCCCGGCCGCCAGCCGGTGATCACCGGCCTCGGGCTCGCGCTGCTCGCCGCCCGTGCCGCCGGCATCGTGATCATCGACGGCGTCTACAACGACGTGAAGAACGTCGAGGGCTTCCTCGCCGAGGTCGAGCAGGGCCGGCAGATGGGCTTCGACGGCAAGACCCTCATCCACCCCGGTCAGGTCGAGGGCGCCAACGAGGGCTTCGCCCCGAGCGCTCAGGCGGTCGAGGACGCCCGCGGCCTGATCCAGGCCTGGGAGGACGGCAAGGGCTCCGGCGTCGTCACCTACAACGGCAAGATGGTCGAGAGCCTGCACGTGGAGTCCGCCGAGCGCACGCTGGCGATCCACGACGCGATCCAGGCCCTGCAGGCCTGAGCCCCCGCCGATCTGACAGGCGTTGACGCCTGTCACTTCGTGGCCGGTTCCCGAGGTTGGTGGCTGCTGCAGCGGCCACCAACC
>NZ_VLJQ01000032.1:0-2905 GCF_007829375.1 Nocardioides sp. J9
GCCACGGCCTGGGCATGTCCGACCAGATCGAGAACCGCATCATCGAGGCCAAGTCCCGCGGCATCTACGAGGCGCCCGGCATGGCGCTGCTGTTCGCGGCCTACGAGCGGCTGGTCAACGCGATCCACAACGAGGACACCGTCGCGCAGTACCACAACGAGGGCCGCAAGCTCGGCCGCCTGCTCTACGAGGGCCGCTGGCTCGACCCGCAGGCGCTGATGATCCGTGAGTCCATCCAGCGCTGGATCGCCTCGCTGGTCACCGGCACCGTCACTCTGCGGCTGCGCCGTGGCGACGACTACACGATCCTGAAGAGCGAGGGCCCGAGCTTCTCCTACCACCCGGAGAAGCTGTCGATGGAGCGCGTCGAGAACGCGGCCTTCGGCCCGACCGACCGGATCGGCCAGCTGACCATGCGCAACCTCGACATCGCCGACAGCCGCGCCAAGCTCGAGATGTACGCCGGCCAGCCGCTCGACCAGGGCACCGTGCTCGTCGAGAACGGCACGCTCTTCGGTGAGCTGCCGCCCGGTGGCTACGACCAGATCACCGCCAACCCCAACGGCGGCGACGAGAGCGAGGCCATCCTCGAGGACGTGGCGATGGAGATCGGCACCGACTGATGACGACGGGGCTTCCGGGAGAACCCACCCGCCGCACGGTCGCCCGGGTGCTGCCGGTCAGCGCGGAGGACCGGGTCCTCCTGCTGCTCGGCTGCGACCCCGCGGTGCCCGACGTGCAGTACTGGTTCACCGTCGGCGGCGCCGCGGACCCGGGGGAGCCGCTGGCGCACGCCGGGGTCCGTGAGCTGCGCGAGGAGACCGGCATCGAGGTCGACCCGGCGGCGCTGGGCGACCCGTTCGGGACCTTCGAGGTGGAGTTCTCCTGGAACGGTCGCTCGTACGTCAATGAGTCGACCCTCTTCGCCGTCGCGGTGGAGGAGACCCCGATCAGCTTCGCCGGGCTCGACCACCTGGAGTCGCAGTCGATCTTCGACGCACGCTGGTGGACGCCCGAGGAGCTGCACGACGACGGACGCGCGGTCGACCCGCGCCTGATCGACCAGATGCGGGCGGCCATCGCGCACGTCCGGGGAGGACTGTCATGACCGACACCGACAACCAGCCCGACACCACCGGCCAGACGCAGGGCGGCAAGCTCTGGGGCGGGCGCTTCGCCGGCGGTCCCTCGCCGGAGCTCGACGCGCTGTCCCGCTCGACCCACTTCGACTGGCGCCTGGGCCTCTACGACATCGCCGGCTCGCACGCGCACGCCAAGGCCCTCGGTGCGGCCGGCCTGCTCACCACCGAGGAGGAGGCCGAGCTGCACCGCGGCCTCGACGCGCTGGCGCAACGCTTCTCCGACGGCACCCTCCAGCCGGACCCGTCCGACGAGGACGTCCACGGCGCGCTCGAGCGGCTGCTGATCGAGGAGGTGGGCCCCGACGTCGGCGGCAAGCTGCGTGCCGGTCGGTCCCGCAACGACCAGATCGCGACGCTCTTCCGCTGCTACCTGCTCGACCACGAGTCCGTTGTCAGCGGGCTGGTGCTCGACCTCGTCGACGCGCTCGCGACCCAGGCCGAGCAGCACCTCACGTCCGTCGACGGGGGACCGGCGATCATGCCGGGCCGCACGCACCTGCAGCACGCACAGCCGGTGCTGCTCTCGCACCACCTGCTCGCCCACGCGTGGGCGCTGCTGCGCGACGTCGAGCGGTTCGCCGACTGGCGCCGCCGGGTCGCCGGCGACTCGCCGTACGGCTCGGGAGCGCTGGCCGGGCAGAGCCTGGGGCTCGACCCGCAGCTGGTCGCCCGGGAGCTGGGCTTCACCGGTTCCACCGCGAACTCCATCGACGGCACCGCCTCGCGCGACTTCGTCGCCGAGTTCGCGTTTGTCGCCGCACAGACCGGCATCGACGTCAGCCGGATCGCCGAGGAGGTCATCCTCTGGGCGACGAAGGAGTTCGGCTTCGTGACGCTGCACGACTCCTGGTCGACGGGGTCGAGCATCATGCCGCAGAAGAAGAACCCCGACATCTCCGAGCTGGCCCGCGGCAAGGCGGGACGGCTCGTCGGCAACCTGACCGGGTTGCTCACGACCCTCAAGGCCCTCCCGCTCGCCTACAACCGCGACCTGCAGGAGGACAAGGAGCCGGTCTTCGACTCCGTCGACACCCTCGAGGTGCTGCTGCCCGCGTTCACCGGGCAGGTGGCGACCCTGGTGTTCGACACCGACCGGCTCGGCGAGCTCGCACCGCAGGGCTTCTCGCTCGCCACCGACATCGCGGAGTGGCTGGTGCGCCAGGGGGTCCCGTTCCGGATCGCCCACGAGCTCGCCGGCACCTGCGTGCGCCAGTGCGAGGAGCTGGGCATCGAGCTCGACGAGCTCAGCGACGAGCAGTTCGCGGCCATCTCCCAGCACCTGACCCCCGAGGTCCGCACCGTCCTGACGGTCGAGGGATCGGTCGCGTCGCGCTCCGGTCGTGGGGGCACCGCTCCCGTCCGGGTGGCCGAGCAGCTCGCTGACCTGCGCAAACGCGTCCAGGAGGCCCGCTCCTCACGCTGAGGGGCACCCCGATTTGCAACGGGAGGGACATGTGCTGTTAATGTTCTTCTCGTCGCGGGGAACGCGGCGAAAACCTCCGGGCCAAGGGCCCAACAACGGGGGTCTTCGTCATGCCCGGGACGTGGTTCGGACCCCGGTCCGAAGCTCCGGTTCGCCGGAGTTGACGGCCAGGATGCGAACCACTAACGTTTCACAGGTTGCCCCGCGACCGAAGGCCCGGACAGGGTCCGAAGCGCGGATGCGTGTGATGTTTGAGAACTCAACAGTGTGTCATGCATAGATTCGATTGTGACGTTTGTGTATGCATTGGCGGATCGGCTGGCTCTTCGGGGTTGGTTGT
>NZ_VLJQ01000033.1:0-2594 GCF_007829375.1 Nocardioides sp. J9
TGGTCGAGATCACGACACTCGGCCGGACCTTGAAGAAGCGCGCCGCGGACGTGCTCGCCTACTTCGACCGGCCCGGCACCAGCAACGGACCCACCGAAGCGATCAACGGCCGCCTCGAACACCTGCGTGGCTCCGCGCTCGGGTTCCGCAACCTCACGAACTACATCGCCAGGTCGCTGCTAGAGACCGGCGGCTTCAGACCGCAACTACACCCTGGATTGGGATGAGCCGGTAAACCTCCACCAGGTTCGGGTGGCTGAGCCCCTTCATAGTGTCGAACTCAGCTCGAAACCGTTCCAGGTCTCGCTCCGAGATGCCCTTCTTCGCCCGCTTGAGTGCGAACTTGATGCCGTAGTCCGGATCGATGTAGCTGAAGACGTTCGCGTAGCTCCCTGATCCCACCATCTTGAGGTCTGGCTCTGCTTGCTTCGTAAGCTTCACCTTCGTCGAAGAGCGAGTAAAGACGGGGACGTACCGTTCCACCTCTATCGGTTCACGAAAGTCTTCAGGCAGCGGGCTTCCGCCGCTCGGAGACAACCACGGTCGAACCCGCTCGATGACGTCCTCATAGCTCTCCTTGAACTCGACGCCGACCCCGGCCTGAGCCAGTGTGTGGAGGTCCTTCTCGACCCGCCTGAAAAGCTTGATCAACTCTCGGCTCGGATCCGCCCAGTAGTGACGGTTGGTGCTGATCCGACCGTTGATAGATTCGAAGTGCGAGTTGAGCTGGCTGTGGAGCACGCCGAAGAGATGCCCCCACTCGGGGTCGTCCTCATAGAGACGGGCGATTCGCTTTGGAACTGGCTCTGCAGCGTAATCGCTCCGCAGATCGTCCAGCATGTACTCCGCCGCGTTGGCCACCGCTGCCCTCCTTCTACGCCACTCTCATGATCCCCTAGCTGCCTGTAACCGGCACTCTCCTTTTCGGCGCGTCGCCAGCTGAAGCCAAATCGCGCGCGGCAGAACCGAGAATTGTCGTGATCGGCCAAGACCAGCATTAAGGAACCACATACACAGCGCTCGGTCGTGCCGCCTTCGGCGCGGTTGCGCAACTTCGCCATTCCGCCGCGATTGACTGCCGCGGGTCGGAATGTGTGTCGGCGTTGAGGCTGAGGTATCGGAGCTGTGCAGGTTTCGGTGTGTGGTGCCGTCGGGAGCAGCTCTGCGCGGGCTTGATGCCTGGTGTTCACCTCCTTTCTGGGGCGGCACGGGGCCTGACCCCGGATCTTGGACACGCTGAATCCAGCACGTGGTGCTGGGGAAGCGAGATGATCCGAGAATCATGGCCAGGAAGAACTACTCCGAGGAGTTCCGTCGTCAGGCCGTCGACTTGTACGAGTCCACCCCGGGCGCCACGGTCCGCGGCATTGCCGAGGATCTCGGCATCGTCCGCGGCACGTTGCGGCACTGGCTCGAGGTGTACGGGACGGGCAAGAAGACCGCTGCCGACGGGACGTTGACCTCCAGCCCGTTGCAATCGAAGACGACCACGACGAAGAGCTCGCCGGCGCCGGCCGGGGAGACGGCCGAGCAGAAGATCGCCCGGCTCGAGGCGAGGGTGAACGAGCTCGAGGTCGAGACGACCAAGCTGACCACCGAGCGGGAGATCCTGCAGCGGGCGGCCAAGTATTTCGCCGGGGAGACGCGCTGGTGAGTCGCTTCCAGTTCGTCGCCGACAACTCCACCACCTTCGAGGTGAAGCGACTGTGCGAGCTCGTCGAGATCGAGCGCTCCTCCTACTACGCCTGGCTCAAGGCCGCCCCGGCCCGAGAAGCCAGAGCAGCCGACGACGCGGCGCTGGCGGTGCGGATCCGGGCCGTCCACGCGCAGGACAACACCCAGGGGGCGCCGCGGATCACCGCCGAGCTCAACGCTCAACTCGGCGACCACGCGGCGGCCGGTGAGCGGGTGAACCACAAGCGCGTCGCGCGGGTGATGCGGCTGGAGGGCATTCGTGGCTATGTGAAGAAGCGCCGGGTGCGGACCACGATCCCCGAGCCGTCGGGTCAGAAGTACCCCGACCTGCTCAAGCGCGACTTCACCGCCGAGGCACCGAACCAGCGCTACGTCGGGGACATCACCTACCTACCGCTGGCCGACGGGACGAACCTGTACCTGGCGACAGTGATCGACTGCTACTCCCGTCGGGTGGCCGGGTGGGCGATCGCCGACCACATGCGCACCGAGCTCGTCGAGGACGCGTTGAAGGCCGCCGCCGCAACCCGGGGCAGCCTCAAGGGCGCGATCTTCCACAGCGACCACGGGTCGGTCTACACGAGCAAGGACTACGCCAAGCTCGCCAAGTTGCTCGGCGTCACCCAGTCCATGGGCGCCATCGGATCCTCAGCCGACAACGCGCTCGCGGAGTCGTTCAACGCCACGCTGAAGCGCGAGGTCCTCCAGGACGCCGCCTGCTGGCCCGACGAGCCGACCTGTCGCCGGCAGGTCTTCAAGTGGCTCGTCCGCTACAACACACGTCGCCGTCACACCTGGTGCGGCTACCTGTCCCCGTCCACCTACGAGGCCCGTCGGGCCGCTACGCTGCCGACCGCTGCGTAATCACCCACCGTGTCCAAGATCCGGGGGCAGGGCCC
>NZ_VLJQ01000034.1:0-2582 GCF_007829375.1 Nocardioides sp. J9
CCCGTCGCTGCCGATCGAGAGCTGGCTGGGCCAGGCGATCTTCTTGTCCGCGACCATGACCGGTGCACCCTCGAGGCGGGCCAGCCGGTCGGCGGCCTGCTCGATGATCTTCAGCGACTCCCACATCTCGTTGAGGCGCACCCGGAACCGGCCGTAGGAGTCGGCGGTGTCCCAGGTCTGCACGTCGAAGTCGTAGGTCTCGTAGCCGCTGTAGGGCTGGGCCTTGCGCAGGTCGAAGCCGTAGCCGGTGCTGCGCAGGACCGGTCCGGTGAGGCCCAGCGCCATGCAGCCCTCGAGGTCGAGGTGGCCGACGTTCTCCAGGCGGGCCTTGAAGATCGGGTTCGCGTTGCAGAGTGCGGCGTACTCCGGCAGGCGCTTCTTCATCAGGGCGACGAAGGAGCGGATCTCGTCGAGCGCACCGGGCGGCAGGTCCTGCGCCACGCCGCCGGGGCGGATGAACGCGTGGTTCATGCGCAGGCCGGTGATCAGCTCGAAGAGGTCGAGCACCAGCTCGCGCTCGCGGAAGCCGATCGTCATCACGGTCAGCGCCCCGATCTCCATGCCACCGGTGGCGATGCAGACCAGGTGCGAGGAGATCCGGTTGAGCTCCATGAGCAGGACCCGCATGACCTGGGCCTTCTCGGGGATGTCGTCCTCGATGTCGAGCAGCCGCTCGACGCCGAGCACGTAGCTCATCTCGTTGAAGAACGGGGACAGGTAGTCCATCCGGGTGCAGAACGTGACGCCCTGCGTCCACGTCCGGTACTCCATGTTCTTCTCGATGCCGGTGTGGAGGTAGCCGATGCCGCAGCGGGCCTCGGTGACCGTCTCCCCCTCGATCTCGAGGATCAGCCGCAGCACACCGTGGGTGGACGGGTGCTGCGGGCCCATGTTGACCACGACCCGCTCGGCGGCGTCGCCCTCACCCAGTCCGGAGGCGATCTCGTCCCAGTCCTGGCCGGTGACGGTGAAGACCCGGCCCTCGCTGGTCTCGCTCGGGTCGGCGTAGAAGTCGGTGCCGGTGCTCATCAGTTGTAGCTCCTGCGCTGGTCGGGCGGCGGGACCGAGGCGCCCTTGTACTCGACGGGGATGCCGCCGAGCGGGTAGTCCTTGCGCTGCGGGTGGCCGGGCCAGTCGTCCGGCATGAGGATCCGGGTCAGCGCGGGGTGCCCGTCGAACTGGATGCCGAACATGTCCCAGGTCTCCCGCTCGTGCCAGTCGGCCGCGGGGTAGACCTTCACGACCGACGGGATGTGCGGGTCGTCGTCGGGCGCGCTGACCTCGACCCGGATCCGCCGGTTCCACGTGTACGACGCGAGGTGGTAGACCGCGTGCAGCTCCCGCCCCGCGTCACCGGGGTAGTGCACGCCGCTCACGCCGGAGAGGAACTCGAAGCGCAGCTCCGGGTCGTCGCGCAGCAGCTGCATCGCCGGGACCAGCTCCGCCCGCCGGACGTGGAAGGTGATCTCGCCCCGGTGGATCACGACCTGCTCGACCATCGCGTCGAGCTTGTCGGCGACCGTGTCGAACCAGCCGCCGTAGGGCCGCTGCGCAGCACCGGGGAGCACGACCGGGGCCACCAGGCCGCCGTACCCGCTGGTGTCGCCGCTGCCCTTGACGCCGAACATGCCCCGACGCTCGCCGACGGCGCGGACCTCGACGCCGGGCTCGCCCAGCGCCTCGTGCGCGTTCTCGGGCGACTGCGCCACGGCGGGCTGCTCGACGGCCTTCTCCGGGTCGGCCTTCGGGTCCTGCTGGGCCGCGCGCTCCTGCTTGTCCGGGGCGGGCTTGTCGTCGCTCACCGCAGCATCCCCCTCATGTCGCTGGTCGGCAGCGCGCGCAGCGCCTCGGCCTCGAGCTCACGGACCTGCGCCTCGCGGTTCTTGCCGAAGGGGGTGTCGTGCTGGACCTTGTCGTGCAGCTTGAGGATCGCGTCGATGAGCATCTCCGGGCGCGGCGGGCAGCCGGGGAGGTACATGTCGACGGGCACGACGTGGTCGACGCCCTGCACGATCGCGTAGTTGTTGAACATGCCGCCGCTGCTGGCGCACACGCCCATCGCGAGCACCCACTTGGGCTCGGCCATCTGGTCGTAGATCTGGCGCAGGACCGGCGCCATCTTCTGGCTCACCCGGCCCGCGACGATCATCAGGTCGGCCTGGCGCGGGCTGGCCCGGAAGACCTCCATGCCGAACCGGGCCAGGTCGTACTTCGGGCCTCCGGTCGTCATCATCTCGATCGCGCAGCACGCGAGACCGAAGGTGGCCGGCCAGAAGCTGGCCTTGCGCATGTAGCCGGCGAGTCCCTCGACCGTGCTCAGCAGCACCCCGCTGGGGAGCTTCTCCTCGACACCCATGTCCGTCGTACCTCCGGGTCAGTCCCAGTCCAGGCCGCCACGCCGCCATACGTAGGCGTAGGCGACGAACACGGTGGCGATGAASAGSACCATCTCGACCAGCCCGAACCACGCCATGTTGTCCAGCTGCATGGCCCACGGGTAGAGGAAGATGATCTCGATGTCGAAGACGATGAAGAGCATCGCCGTGATGTAGTACTTCACCGGGAAGCGGCCGCTCAGCGCC
>NZ_VLJQ01000036.1:0-2354 GCF_007829375.1 Nocardioides sp. J9
TGCGCGAGCGCGTCGCCTGTCAAGGGCGAGGGGGACCCAACCCGACCACGGGTGTCCACCTCGCCCTTGCGGCATTTCCGGGGCCGGGTCGCGGGAGTCACACCGACGTGACTTCCGGCTGGCGGCGTGGAAACCGGATTCGTGGGTGCCGGCGGTTACGATTTCGCGGTGTTCTCGACGACCCGACGCTCCCGCACCGCGCGCGGCCTCGCTGTCCTGACCCTGCTCGTCGTCACGGCGACCGGGTGCGACGGCTCCGGCTTCACGCCCGGCGCGGGCGGCGGTGACGACGCGCCGCAGACCACGGCCGCCGCCGTCACCAAGGCGTCGGTGACGGCCAACGTCGAGCCCGGCGCGAAGGACGTCCCGGTCAGCACCGTGCTGCGGGTCGCCGCGACCGACGGCACGCTGGCCTCGGTCGCGGTGCGGTCCAAGGCGGGCAACGTCCCCGGTCGCATCGTCGACGGCACCCGGTGGGTGGCGAGCGAGCGGCTCGAGCCCGGCGTGCGCTACCGGATCCGCGCTGTCGCCGAGAGCGGCGACGGCTCGACGGTCGAGAGCGTCACCCCGTTCCGCACCGAGGCGCTGACCCTCGACCAGCAGACCTACCCCTCGGTCGCCCCGCTCCAGGGTGAGACCGTCGGCGTGGGCATGCCGGTCGTGGTCCACTTCGACCTGCCGGTTTCCGACAAGGCGTCGTTCGAGAAGAACATGAAGGTGACGTCCACGCCGAAGCAGGCGGGCTCGTGGCGCTGGGTGAGCGACACCGAGGCGCACTGGCGGCCTCGGACGTACTGGAAGGCCGGCACCAAGGTCAGCGTCGACGTCGACGTCAACGGCGTCCCGGCCGGCAACGGCATCTACGGCCAGGAGGACCGCGAGGTCGACTTCCAGGTCGGTGACGCGCACATCTACAAGGTCAACGCGCGCACCCACCAGATGAAGGTCTTCGAGAACGGCAAGCTGCTCCGCACCCTGCCGATCACCACCGGCAAGGAGGGGTTCACCACCCGCTCCGGCGTCAAGGTGATCATGGAGAAGTTCGAGAGCCGCCGGATGAACTCCGAGACCGTCGGCATCCCCGCCGGCTCAGCCGAGGCCTACGACATCGACAACGTCCGCTGGGCGATGCGCCTGACCAACTCCGGAGAGTTCATCCACGCCGCCCCGTGGTCGGTCGGCTCCCAGGGCCGTGCCAACGTCTCGCACGGCTGCACCGGCCTGAGCACCGAGAACGCCGGCTGGCTCTACTCCATGTCCCGCCGCGGCGACGTCGTCGAGTACGTCGGTACCGACCGCCCGATGGAGCCCGACAACGGCTACGGCGACTGGAACATCTCCTGGCCGGACTACCGGGCCGCCTCGGCCCTCTGACCTGCCCTCTGGCCTGCCCTCAGGAGGCGGACGCCAGACCGCGTGAGAGCCGGTCAGCGGCGATCTCCAGCGAGCCGCGCAGCTCCTCCACGCCGAGTGGCCGCTGGGCGGGGAAGCTGAAGGCGGAGAGCCACACCATCCCGCGCCCCACCCGCGCGGCGACGACGTCGCCGACCATCTCGACGTCGAAGCCGTCAGCGGAGATCGGGATCGTCATGCGGTAGACCGTCACCTCGTCGCCGACCGGCGCGAACGACAGGGGATCGAGGCTGATGTCGCCGACGGTGACCTCCTGCATCTCCCCGCCGAGCTCGTTCTGGAGCTCCTCGAGCGCACACTCCCGGAAGCGGTCGGTCGAGAACACCTCGCACGCCTCGACCAGCCACTCCTCGGAGTGCGCGACACGGACGTCGACCGAGACCTCGGCGTCGTCGGGCGAGGTGAAGTCGTCCGACTCGGCGTCCGGGTGCGCGTCGACGTACAGCGTCTCGTAGTCCCCCACGCAGCGCGCCATCCGCGTCCGGGACTCCCGCTCCTCCGACGCGTCGTCCTCGCCCGCCGCCTCGGACGTCCAGCCGGGTGGCATGTCGTCGAGGGTCAGCACCGCGGCCTCGGCGATCGCCTGGTCCGCGGCGACGTCCTGCTCCACCGTCGGGCTGCCCGAGGTGACGGATCTTCGTGCGTCGCTCGGCTCCCCGTCCCCGTCGTCGTCGGCCCCGCCACAGGAAGAGGGCAACGGCCACGGCCACCGAGGCGGCGTACTCGAGCACGAGTTGCGTCGCGTAGATCTCGAAGGGCGTGGGGGTGTCGTCACCCGTGGTGGGGGTGATGTGTCGTGTTCCGGTCGGGTCGACCAGGTAGCGGGCCCCGTGGGGATCGCGCCAGATCGTGATCCCGGGGAAGGGTTGTCGGGCTTGCCAGCCGGCGTGGGTCTTGATGCGGTGGTGGGTGCGGGTGAGTGGGGCGAGGTTGTCGCTGCT
>NZ_VLJQ01000046.1:0-23517 GCF_007829375.1 Nocardioides sp. J9
TCCACCGACCTCCCCGCCCGCTCACCGCGCCCCACCGGCGCGTCACCCGGCGTGTCGCACGGCCAACGGGCTGCCACAGCCGCGAACCACGTGTTGCAGCGCGCGTCAGCCCCCCACCACCACCCGGCCCCGGCCCGCACCGCCAGGCAGGCACCGCCGAACCCCTCCCGACCAGCCCGAAAAAACTTCCGCGGAAAAGCTGCAAGGTCCCGAACCCCCGCTGCTCCTACTCCCAACGAACACGAACCGGGCCGCACCGGCCCACCACCCCAGGAGCAGACATGCACACCACCGCCCGCACCGCCCTCCGCCTCCTCGTCGCCACCCCGATCGCGGCCGCCGCGATCGCCGTCGGCGGCGGGGTCGCCCACGCCGACGGGTTCGAGCCCGGCCCGATCGTCGTCGCGATCCCCGGTGACGGGGAGCCGACCGGCCCGGGTGGCTTCACGAACCCCGAGCCCGAGCCGAAGCCGGACCCGAAGCCGGAGGGTCCGGGTGGCTTCACGAACCCCGAGCCCGGCCCGAAGCCGGACCCGAAGCCGGAGGGCCCCGGCGGGTTCACCAACCCCGAGCCCGGCCCGAAGCCGGACCCGAAGCCCGAGGGCCCCGGTGAGATCACCGCCGGCGAGGACGACGGCCCGCGCCCCGACGGCCCGGACGACCTCGCCCACCCCGAGGAGGGTGACCAGCCTGAGGACCAGCCCCAGGACCAGCCCGGTGACGAGCCGGCCGACGAGCCCACCGCGGAGGACGGCGGCAAGGGCGAGCGCCCGGACGGCCGGACGGATGTCAAGGACGTCGACGAGGTCGGCGGGGTGACCGAGGAGGTGCCGGTCCCGACCCGCATCGACGCCGGCTCCGCCGACGCCGGTGAGCCCGACCTGGGCCTCACCTTCGGCCTCGCCGGCGGCGGCCTGCTGGCCGCGGCGGCAGCCCTGCTCGCCCGGCAGCGCCTCGCCCGCCGCCAGCGCTGACCCTCCCCCCACAGCATGGGTTGAGGAGTGGGGCCGCAACCCGTCCGCACGACGGCCGCCCGGTCACCCGGGCGGCCGTCGTCGTGCTGTCAGGCTGTCGTGCTGTCGTGCTGTCGTGTTGTCAGGCCGACAGGCTCGTACGACGAAGCGCCGGTCAGACCCGCTCGAAGGCGATCCCCGCCCGCTGCAGCCGGGCGAGCAGCGCATCACCCATCGCGGTGGCGGTGGTGACCTGGCCGGAGACGTTCGGGTTCTCGTCGAGGGCCAGGCAGATGGCCGACTCGGCCAGCATCTTCGCGGTCTCGGTGTAGCCGGGGTCGCCGCCGGAGACGCGGGTGTGCACCGTGTGCCCGCCGCTCTCGGCGACGAAGTCGACGGTGAACCATGACTTCTCCCGCCGCCCCTCGGACGGGCCCTGACCCTGCGGCACCCGCTTGAGCAGCGCGTTGCGCAGCGGCGGCACCTGCGAGGCGAGGGTGAGGCCGGTGGCGCCGATCGCGCCGCCCGCCGCGTAGCGCAGGGTCTTCGTCCCTGCGTAGTGGGAGTAGGTGAACGCCGGGCCGTAGGCCGGCAGCGCGGCCCCGCTGCGCGCCACGACGAACGGGTCGATGGTCGGCAGCGGGAGCAGCCAGTAGCCGAGGTCGCGGTCGCGACGCGGTGCGCTGGCCGAGGCGCGGGAGCGGCGGCCCTCGGGGCGCGGCTCCATCCGGCGCCGGGCGCTGGAGGCCTCCTTCATCTGCCGCGCGCGCGAGAAGGCGGTCAGCGCGGAGTGGAAGGTGCCGCCGGAGAAGCTGGCCTTCGACCGCACCACGCCGCGCATGGTGACCGGCGCGGTGATCTCCCCGCCGACCTCGCGGGCGAGCTCCTTGATCGTGAAGTACGCGCCGAGGTCGTGCGGGATCGAGTCGAACCCGCAGCAGTGCACGAGCCGGGCGCCCGAGCCCTCCGCGGCGGCGTTGTGCTCGACGTAGGTGCGGTCGACGAACTCCGGCTCCCCGGTCAGGTCGACGTAGTCGGTGCCAGCGACGGCGCACGCGGCGACCAGCGGGCCGCCGTACTGGACGTAGGGCCCGACCGTCGTGGCGACCACCTTGGTCGTCGCGACGACCTCGGCGAGCGCGTCGGGGTCGGCGGCGTCGGCGACGAGCAGCGGCAGGTCGGCCAGGTCCGGCCGGGTGGCGGCGAGCCGGTCGCGGACCTGCTCGAGCTTCCGCTCGTTGCGCCCGGCGATGGCCCAGCGCAGGTCGCCGCCGTGCGCGGCGAGGTAGTCGGCGGTCAGGCCGCCGGTGAAGCCGGTGGCGCCGAACAGGACGACGTCGTACGGGCGGGAGCTCTCAACCATGTCGGCGAGTCTTGCACCCCGGATGGAACCTCACGCAAGGCTCGACCCGTCTCACCCATGACAGATCATTGCCAGCACGAACGACCGGAGCGCACGTGGACCCAGGGAACGAGGCGGACTACGCCGACTACGTCGAGCAGGCATGGCCCTCGCTCGTGCGCGCCGCCGTCTTCCTCGGCGCCCGGCCGGACGAGGCCGAGGACCTCGCGCAGACCACCCTGGTCCGCTGCTACACCGGCTGGGACCGGGTGCGCAACGCCGACAACCGCGACGCCTACGTCTACCGGATGCTGCTCAACTGCCTGCGTGACAGCCGCCGGACCCGGTGGTGGAAGGACCGGCGGTACGACGACCCGCTGGCCCTCGAGCAGCAGGACGCCCGCCGCGCCCGCTCCGGCGGGGACGCCACCGAGCGGGTCGCGATCGCCGACGCCGTGCACCGCGCGCTGGGTGGGCTGTCGAAGCCGAACCGGGACGTCGTGGTGCTCCGCTACTTCGTCCAGCTCAGCGAGAAGCAGACCGCGGCCGTGCTCGGCGTGCCGGCGGGGACGGTGAAGAGCCGGCTCTCCCGGGCGCTGGCCCACCTCGCCACCAACGACCACCTCCTCGACATCGCGGGAGAGCGACAGTGACCGACCTCGAGAACCTCTGGGACGACTACCCGACCGGCAAGGCGCCGGTGACCGCGATCCTCGCCGCGGCCGTGGGTGAGCGGCGCCGGCGCCGCCGGCTGCTGGTCCGGCCGCTGCTCACGGCGGGCGTGGCGACCGGCGTCGCCGGGGCGTTCGTCGCCGGCACCCTCGTCGGCGGGTCCGGGCCCGGCACCCCGGGCGGGACCGCCCTGCCGGAGCGGGTCGCCTTCAAGGCCGACCTCGAGCCGGCGGCCTCGTGCGACGAGCTGCTGGCGAGCTACGTGCGCCGCGGCAAGGAGCGGGTGACGGCGTGGGGGTGGGACGACTTCAGGGTGGCCCTCGGGGCGCACGGGCGTGAGGGGCCGGTCGCCGACCGAGCCGTCAACAAGCTGTCTGGCCGCACAGCCGGACAGGTGCCGAAGGCGCAGCGCGCCACCAGCAGCGACACCGGCACCAACGTGCAGGAGGCCGGCGTCGACGAGCCCGACACGGTGAAGACCGACGGCTCGGTCCTGGTCACCGTCCGCGACGACGACCTGGTGACCTGGGACGTGACGGGCGCGAGCACCGAACGGCTCTCCTCGGTCCGCCTCGACGGCATCGAGTCCGCCGAGCTGCTGCTGGCCGGCGACACGGTCGTCGCCATCGGCGCCGACGCCGGCGCCCCGCCCGAGGCCCCGGGCACGCGGGTGCTGACGATCAGCCTCGCCGACCCGGCCGAGCCCGAGGTCGTCGCCGACGTCAGCTACGACGCCGCCCTGCTGTCCGCCCGGCAGCACGGCGACACCGTCCGCCTCGTCCTCGAGTCCGGCCTCCCCGACCTCGACTTCGTCGAGCCGCGCGGACGCCGCACCGACCAGGCAGCCCTGCGCCGCAACCGGCAGGTCGTCGAGGAGTCGACGATCGAGGACTGGCTGCCCACCATCACCACGGACGGCGACAGCCGGCAGCTGCTGGACTGCACCGACGTCGCCATCCCGTCCGACGACCTCGGGCTCGCCACCACCAGCATCGTCGGCCTCGACCTCACCAGCACGGCCGAGCCGGACGCGATCGGCCTGGCCGGGCGCACCGGCATCGCCTACGAGTCGGCCGACCACCTCTACCTCGCCACCCGCGCCGGCTGGGACGGCTGGGATGGCAGCTGCCTCGACTGGTGCCGGGGCGCGCCGACCCGCACCTCCGGCACGACCCACGTCTTCGACTTCGAGCTCGACGGCTCGGCCGCCACCCACGTCGCGTCCGGCGAGGTCGAGGGCGCGGTCCGCGACCGCTGGTCGGTCGACGAGGCCGACGGGGTGCTGCGGCTCGCGCTCGGGCCGACCAGCGAGACCGGCGACTTCAACTCCGTCGTCACGCTGCGCCGCGAGGGCGAGCAGCTCGTCGAGCACGGTCGCCTGGACCGGCTCGGCCCGCGCGAGGACATCACGTCCGTCCGCTGGTTCGACGACCTCGCCATCGTGGTGACCTTCCGCCGCGTCGACCCGCTCTACGCCGTCGACCTCACCGACTCCTCCCGCCCGCGGCTGCTCGGCAAGCTGAAGGTGCCCGGCTTCTCGTCGTACCTCCACCCGCTGGGGAGCTGGCGGATGGTCGGCGTGGGCGAGGGCCCCGACGGCAAGGGCGGCTGGGGCGCGCAGGTCGGGCTCTTCGACGTCCGCGACATCACCGACGTGCGCCGGCTCGACGTGCACAGCTACGGCCGGTCGTTCCGCGCGCTGGCCGGAACCGACCCGCGGGCGTTCACGTGGCTGCCCGACGAGCGGACCGTGGTGACCGTGCTCGAGAGGCGCGCACGCACCCGGGTGGGCTACGTGTCGATCATCCGCCTCGTCGACGGCGAGCTGCGCCAGCGCCTGCAGCAGGTGGAGTACGGCGCGGACGTCGACCTCGTGCGCGCCGTGCCCCTGCCCGACGGGCGGGTGGTGCTGGCGACCGGCGAGCAGGCGCAGTTCCTGGAGCTGTGAGGCCCGCTCCCCGGCGTACGGTGGAGGCATGTGCCGCAACATCCGTCCGCTCAACAACTTCGAGCCGCCGGCCACCAGCGAGGAGGTGACGGCTGCCGCCCTGCAGTTCGTGCGCAAGGTCAGCGGGACGACGAAGCCGAGCCAGGCCAACCAGGCGGCATTCGACCAGGCGGTGCACGACATCGCCCACATCACCCAGCACCTGCTCGACAACCTGGTCACCACGGCGCCGCCGAAGAACCGGGAGGTCGAGGCCGAGAAGGCGCGTGAGCGTGCCCGGCTCCGATACGGCTGAGGGCCCCGCCGACCCCCGTGCCCGGGTCGCCGCCGCGATGGCGGCGGTTCCCCGGGAGCACTTCCTGCCGCCCGACCAGCGGCGCTTCGCCGGCGTCGACCGCGCCCTGCCGATCGGGCACGACGTCACGAACTCGCAGCCGTCGACGGTGCGCGCGATGCTCGAGCTCCTCGACCCCCGCCCCGGGCACCGGGTGCTGGACGTCGGCTGCGGCTCCGGCTGGACCACCGCGCTGCTCGCCCACCTGACCGCGCCCGGCGGCCACGTCACCGGCGTCGAGATCCTGCCCGAGGTGCTGGCGCTGGGTGCCCGGCACCTCGCCGCCCTGGGCCCCTCGCCCGGCGTCGACCTGCACGAGGCCCGGCCCGGCGTGCTCGGCTGGCCCGAGGGAGCGCCCTACGACCGGGTCCTGGTCTCCGCCGACGCCGAGCACGTGCCACTCGCGCTGGTGGAGCAGCTCACCCCGGACGGGACCTTCGTCGGGCCGGTGCGCGGCCGGATGCTGCGGATCCGCCGGCAGCCCGGCGCCGAGCCGCTCGTCGACGAGCACGGCCGCTACGTCTTCGTCCCGCTCGTATCCTGAACCGGTGACGCTCGTCGGCCAGCAGGACTCCGCGCTGGAGCGGTGCGCCGCCGGCCCGCTGGTGCTGCTGACCGGCGCCGGGCTCTCGACCGACTCCGGCATCCCGGACTACCGGGGCCCGGGTGCCCCGGCCCGCACCCCGATGACCTACCAGGAGTTCGTCTCCGGTCCCGCTGCCCAGCAGCGGTACTGGGCGCGCAGCCACCTCGGCTGGTCCCGGATGAAGCGGGCGGAGCCGAACGCCGGGCACCGCGCGGTCGCCGCGCTCGGGGCGGAGCTGGTCATCACGCAGAACGTCGACGGCCTGCACGAGGCTGCGGGGACGCCGCGCACGGTCGCGCTGCACGGCCGGATCGCCGACGTCGTGTGTCTGGCCTGCCGTCGTACGACGTCGCGGGCTGGGCTGCAGCAGCGGCTCGAGGACGCCAACCCGGGCTGGGCGGCCACGCACGCCGACGTGGCGGTGCGACCCGACGGCGACGTCGACCTCGAGGACACCCACGGGTTCGTCGTGCCGGCGTGCGAGGACTGCGGCGGCGTGCTCAAGCCGGACGTGGTCTTCTTCGGGGAGAACGTGCCGAAGCCGCGGGTGGAGTGCTGCTACGCAGCCGTCGAGGCCCTGGTCGGCTCCGACGGCTGCCTGCTCGTCGCCGGCTCCAGCCTGACCGTGATGAGCGGCCTGCGCTTCGTGCGCCGCGCCGCCCAGCTCGGCATCCCGGTGGTGATCGTCAACCGCGGCCCGACCCGCGGCGACGACCTGGCCGCGCACAGGGTCGACACCGGCACCAGCGAGTGGCTCTCGGCCCTCGCCGAGGTGCGCTGCTGAACGCAGTCGATCTGCGCGGGACGAAGCCGGCCCGGAGCCGGAGGGAGCGACGAAGGAGCGACCGGAGGCGCAGGGAGGCGCCGTCCCGCGCGCCGACGGTCTTGCCGCCACCCGGACGTCACCACCTGCCGGAGGCAACKGCGGCGCGGCAGCGCGGCGCGAGGCACGAGCGACGCGCTCGCGCCATCCAGCTAGAGCCGCTTCACGAAGATGTGGTCGGCGGCCTCGGGGAAGATCTCGGCGGTCTCGCCGCCAGCACCGACCAGCACACCGTCGGCGGTGGCCTGGATGGTGATGGTCTTGTCGGGCAACGCGCCGACGCGGCGCATCGCGCTCATCAGCGACTCGTCCTTCTGCATCTCCTCGGAGATGCGGCGGACCAGGGCGCGGGAGCTCTCGATGCCGGCGGCCTTGGAGAGCGGCTCGACGTCGTCCATGAACTCCGGTGCGACACGGATCTCGCCGAGCTCGTCGAGGCCGGGGATCGGGTTGCCGTAGGGCGACTCGGTGGGGTGGTCGAGCAGCTCGAGGAGGCGACGCTCGACGTTCTCGGAGATGACGTGCTCCCAGCGGCAGGCCTCCTCGTGGACCTGCTCCCAGTCGAGGCCGATGACGTCGACGAGCAGGCGCTCGGCGAGGCGGTGCTTGCGCATCACGCGGGTCGCGAGGCGGCGACCCTCGTCGGTCAGCTCGAGGTGGCGGTCACCCTCGACCGTCAGGAGGCCGTCGCGCTCCATGCGGGCGACCGTCTGCGACACCGTGGGACCGCTCTGGTGGAGGCGCTCGGCGATCCGCGCGCGCAGCGGGACGATGCCCTCCTCGATCAGCTCGTAGATCGTGCGGAGGTACATCTCGGTGGTGTCGATCAGGTCGCTCACCCGACCATTCTTACCTATGGCTCCCCTCCCCCGGGCTGGCAGGCTGGTGGGGTGACCTCGCTGCTCGTGCCCCGACGCTTCAACGGCCCGCCCCGCTCCGGGAACGGAGGCTGGGTGTCCGGAGCCCTCGCCGCCCGGCTGCCCGGAGAGGGGGTGGGCCGCCCCGTGACGGTGACCCTGCGCCAGCCCCCGCCGCTCGAGGTGCCGATGCCGGTCTCGCCCACGGCGAACGGCGCGATGCTGAGCCACGACGGCGGCGTGGTGGCCGAGGCGGCGTACGCCGAGCACGAGCCGACGCCGGTCGCCCCGGTGCCGGTCGGGCGGGCTGCGGAGGCGCAGGCGGCCTACCGCGGCCACCGCGTGCACCCGTTCCCCAGCTGCTTCGTGTGCGGGACCTCGCGCCGGGTCGGTGACGGGCTGCGGATCTTCGCCGGGCCGGTCGAGGGCGAGCCGGAGGGACGGGTCGCGGCGACGTGGACGCCGTACGCGAGCGACGTGCCGACCACCTGGGCGGCGCTGGACTGCCCGGGCGGCTGGTCCAGCGACCTCGAGGGCCGCCCGTCGGTGCTGGGCCGGATCACGGTGGAGGTGCGGCAGCTGCCGCGCACCTCGGAGCGTTACGTCGTGGTGGGCGAGCAGCGCCGGATCGACGGGCGCAAGACGCTCACCGCAGCCACCCTGTTCGGCCCGGGCGCCGAGGTGGTCGCGACGGCGGAGCACGTGTGGATCGCGGTCGACCCGGAGAGCTTCCGGTGACCGCCGCGGCCGAGCGGCCGTGGTGGTACGACGCGGTCGTCTACCAGGTCTACGTCCGCAGCTTCGCCGACGGCCTGCCGGTGCCCGGTGACGGGGTCGGCGACCTGCGGGGCATCACCTCGCGGCTGCCGTACCTGCGCGACCTCGGCGTGGACGCGCTGTGGATCACGCCGTTCTACCGCTCGCCGCAGAAGGACCACGGCTACGACGTCGCGGACTACTCCGACGTGGACCCGCTGTTCGGCGAGCTGGCCGACGTCGACGCGCTCCTGGCGACAGCGCACGACCTGGGGCTGCGGGTCATCGTCGACCTGGTGCCGAACCACACCTCCGACCAGCACCCGTGGTTCCAGGCCGCGCTCGCGGCCGGGCCGGGCTCGCCGGAGCGGGCCCGCTACCTGTTCCGCAACGGCAAGGGGCCGGGCGGCGCGGAGCCGCCGAACAACTGGGGCTCGATCTTCGGCGGGCCGGCGTGGACGCGGGTGAGCGAGGCGGACGGCGAGCCGGGCCAGTGGTTCCTGCACCTCTTCGACAGCACGCAGCCCGACCTCGACTGGCGCAACCCCGAGGTCGGCGACATGTTCGAGGACGTGCTGCGCTTCTGGCTGGACCGGGGGGTCGACGGCTTCCGGGTCGACGTGGCGCACGGGCTCTTCAAGGAGGAGTCGCTGCGTGACCAGGTGCTGCCCGACCCGGACGACCCGGACGACCCCGACGATCCCGACGGGACTGGCGCCGACGGCGAGCCGCGGCAGGCCGAGGCGATGGGCGGGCGGGGGGGGGGGGGGGGCTGGGGGGGGGGGGGGGGGGGGGGGGGGGCGGCGGGGGCCCCGCGCCCCCCCCCGCCGCTGGCGCCGGGTGCTCGAGGAGTACCCCGGCGACCGGATGGCCGTCGCCGAGGCGTGGACCCAGACCCCGGCGTCGATGGCGGAGTTCATCCGTTCCGACGAGCTGCACCAGGCGTTCAACTTCGCGTGGCTGAGCGCCCCGTGGTCGGCGTCGGCGTTCGCCGAGGTCGTCAACACCTCGATCGCGGCGGTGGCGACGGCCGACGCGGCACCCACCTGGGTGCTGTCGAACCACGACGTGGTGCGCCACCCGACGCGGTACGGCGGCGGGCCGGCCGGCCTCGCCCGGGCCCGCGCCGCGACGCTGGCGATGCTCGCGCTGCCCGGCTCCGCGTACCTCTACCAGGGCGAGGAGCTCGGGCTCGAGCAGGTGGACGTGCCGCCCGAGGCGCGGCAGGACCCGTCGTGGTTCCGCACCGGCGAGCCCGGCCGGGACGGCTGCCGGGTCCCGATGCCGTGGTCGGGCTCGGCTCCGCCGTACGGCTTCGGCGGGCCGGAGGGCACCCAGCCGTGGATCCCGCAGCCGGCGGGCTGGGCGGGTCTGACGGTCGAGGCGCAGCAGGCCGACCCGGACTCGACGCTGGCGTTCTACCGCCGCGCGCTGGCGACGCGCCGCGAGGTGTTCGCCGGGGCGGACGACGCGACCACCGCCGCGACCGACGGTGACCTGCTGGTCTTCCGCCGGGCCGGGGTGACCGTCGTCCTCAACGCGGGCACCTACCCCGCCCCGCTCCCCGCCGGCGAGGTCCTGATCAGCAGCGGCCCGCTCCCCGGCGACGTCCTGCCCCCCGACACCGCCGCCTGGGTCCGCTGACCCGTCGAGGCGTCACCTGTGGCCCGTCGAGACGTCACTTGTGGCCCGCCGAGACGTCAGTTGTGGCCCGCTCGGCGCGGTAGTCCCTGACGAAAAGCACCGTCGTACGGCGTGTCGCGGTGCTTTTCGTCAGGGACTACCGCAGCCCGTGCTCAGTGGTCGCCGGGCTCCGACAGGGCCTGGTTGTAGCGACGGAGGGTGGCGACGAAGGACGACATCTCCTCCGGCGTCCAGTCGTCGAGGCGGTCGGCGAGGCGACGGCGACGCTCGGCGGCGACGCTGTCCATCCGCTCCACGGCCTCCGCGCTCGCGGTGAGCAGGGTGGCGCGGCCGTCGGCCGGGTCCGGCTGGCGGTCGATCAGCCCGAGGTCGATCAGGTGCTGGACCTGGCGGCTGATCGCGCCCTTGTCGATGTCGAAGACCTGGCCGATCGCCGAGGCCCGCACCGGGCCGTTGTCGCGGACGTAGCCCAGCATGAGGTACGACGCCGGCAGCAGCTCCGGGTGCACGGACCGCGCACGTTCGCCGATCACGCGCCGGATCCGGCGGATCAGCACGCCGACCTCGCCCTCGAGCTCGCGGAGGACGTCGGTGCGGGACAGTGTCGTGCTCATCGGGAGCCATCCTCCCGGACGGAGGTGCCGCCGGTGAAGACCGGCTGGTCGACCGGCTCGCCCGTGGCCACCAGCCCGGCCTGCACCTCGCTGTCCGCGACGCTCGGCGCCTTCGCGACCGACGCACCGTCAGCCGGGGCAGCCGGGGCAGCCGGGGCAGCCGGGGCAGTCGGGGCAGCCGGGGCGGTCGGGGCGTGGTTGGAGGTGCGCAGCGGGACCTCCTTGATGAACAGGATGCACAGGAAGCCGGCGATCGCGAACGGGACGGCGACCATGAACAGGTGGCCGACGGCCTCGCCGAAGGATGCCTCGTAGAGCGCGCGGATCGGGCCGGGCAGCTCGGACAGGGTCGGGATGTCACCGGTGGAGTGCTGCATCTCGGCGAGCTGCTCCTGGCTGACCTGGCCGCTGGCGACCAGCTTCACCAGCCCGTCCTTGACGCTGCCGGTGACCTGGTGGGCGAGCACCGCACCGAGGGCGGCGACACCCGCCGAGCCACCGATGGACCGGAACATCGCGACCACGGAGCTGGCCGCACCGAGGTCCTCGGGACGGGTGTTGTTCTGCACCGCGAGGACGAGGTTCTGCATGGTCGCACCGACGCCGACGCCGGTGAGCGCCATCCAGAGGCCGACGATCCACAGCGAGGTGGTGGAGTCGATCGTGCCGAGCAGGGCGAGGCCGGCGATCAGCAGCACCATGCCGCCGACCAGCCACCGCTTCCAGCGACCGTCGCGGGTGATCACCCGGCCGCTGACGATGCTGGAGACGAGCAGGCCACCGACCATCGCGACCGACATCAGGCCGGCCTCGGTGGGCGTCATGCCGCGGGAGAGCTGGAAGTACTGGCTCAGGTAGACCGTCGCGCCGAACATCGCGACGCCGATCATGACCGACGTGGCGGTCGCCAGCGAGGTGGTGCGGTCGCGGAAGAGGCGCAGCGGGATGACGGGCTCCGCCGCGACCTTCGCCTCGACCCACAGGGCCGCCGCGATGAGCAGCAGGCTGCCGCCGACCAGCGCGGCCGACGTACCGGACACCCAGTCGAAGTTCGTGCCCGCGAGGCTGACCCACACCAGGATCAGGCTGATGCCGCCCATGATCAGGGTCGCGCCGAGGTAGTCGATCTTGACCTGACGCTTCACGACGGGCAGGTGCAGCGTCTTCTGCAGCACGACGAAAGCGACGGCCGCGACCGGGATGCCGATGATGAAGCAGCCGCGCCAGCCCAGCGGGCTGTCGACCACGAGCCCGCCGAGCAGCGGGCCGCTGACGGTGGCGGTGGCGAAGACGGCGCCGATGTAGCCGCTGTAGCGGCCGCGCTCGCGGGGCGGGACCATCGAGGCGATGACGACCTGGACCAGCGCGGTCAGGCCGCCGACGCCGAGGCCCTGGAAGGCACGGGCGCCGATGAGCACGCTCATCGACGGCGCGACCGCAGCCGCCACGGAGCCGGCCGAGAAGATGACGAGCGCGACCTGGACCAGCAGCTTCTTGCTGAACAGGTCGGCGAGCTTGCCCCAGATCGGGGTGGTCGCGGTCATCGTGAGCATGGTGGCGACGACGACCCACGTGTAGCCGGTCTGGCTGCCGTTCAGGTCGGTCACGATCGCGGGCAGCGCGTTGCTGACCACGGTGCTCGAGAGCATGGCCACGAACATCGCCAGGAGGAGCCCGGTCAGGGCCTCCATGATCTCGCGGTGGGTCATCTGACCCGTCTCGGCGGTCGCCGGGGAAGTAGTTGACATGAATCAACCATATCCCCGATTAGTTGACTCAAACAACTTTCTGTGACCGGGCCGACACCGGACCCAGGGTGCCGGGGCGCCGGGGCGCCGGGGCGCCGGGGCGCCGGGACGCCGGGACGCCGGGACGGTACGACGGCGCCGTACCCGCCACCTCGGGCAGCCATGACCCGCACGTCGCGGCGCCACAAGACGCACGTCGCACCGCCACAAGACGCACCTCGTGGCGCGAAGCGTCACACCTCGCGGCGCGAAGCCCCACACCCCGCGGGGGAGGGGCGGGCAGGACGACGGGAAAAAAGGAGCGACCCGCAGGTGTGGTCCGCGGAGGGACCCCGTCCGGTGGATGGTCCGGACTCACCTGCGGGTCGGGTGGCTGCGTTGGATTCGCGTCGCAGCCGAAGCAATTCGCACTGCGGGGCTGCTAGCGGGCAGCCACCTCACGCATCCGATGAGAATTCATTCTTCGGACCACCTCCTTTCCCGTGTGCGACCACCGTAGGTCGCGTCCGGGCGCCACACAATGGGATTAACGCCTCAGCGCCTCAGCCCCTCAGACCCCCAGCCCCCTCAGACCGCGGCCGCCGCGAACTGCGCCGCGTGCAGGCGGGCGAAGGCGCCGTCGCGCTCGAGGAGCTCGGCGTGCGAGCCCTGCTCTACGATCCGCCCGTCCTCCATGACCAGGATCAGGTCGGCGTCGCGGATGGTCGAGAGGCGGTGCGCGATGACGAACGAGGTCCGGTCGGTGCGCAGCGCGGCCATCGCCTTCTGCAGCAGCAGCTCGGTGCGGGTGTCGACCGACGACGTCGCCTCGTCGAGGATCAGCAGCGCCGGCTTGGCCAGGAACGCCCGGGCGATGGTGATCAGCTGCCGCTCCCCCGCCGACAGGTTCGAGCCCTCGTCGTCGACGCGCGTGTCGTAGCCGTCGGGCAGCGAGTGGACGAACCGGTCGACGTACGTCGCCCGCGCGGCCTCGCGGATCTCCTCCTCCGTCGCGTCGGGCCGGCCGTAGGCGATGTTGTCGCGGATCGTGCCCTCGAACAGCCAGGTGTCCTGCAGCACCATCCCGACCCGGCTGCGCAGCTCGGCGCGCGACATCGCGCTGACGTCGGTGCCGTCGAGGGTGATCCGGCCGCCCCTGAGCTCGTAGAAGCGCATGACCAGGTTGACCAGCGTGGTCTTGCCGGCGCCGGTCGGTCCGACGATGGCGACCATCTGGCCGGGGTGCGCGACGAGCGAGAGGTCCTCGATGAGCGGCTCCTCGCCGTACGAGAAGGACACGTGGTCGAAGACCACCTCGCCGCGGGTCTCGATCCGCGCCGGCAGCGCTGCGAGCGAGGACGGGTCCGCCTCCTCCTCGGCGTCGAGCAGCTCGAAGACCCGCTCGGCGGAGGCGACACCGGACTGCAGCAGGTTCGCCATCGACGCGATCTGGGTGATCGGCTGGGTGAACATCCGGGTGTACTGGATGAACGCCTGCACCTCGCCCAGCGACAGCGAGCCGGACGCGACGCGCAGGCCACCCACGACGGCGATCACGACGTAGTTGAGGTTGCCGATCAGCATCATCAGCGGCATCACCAGGCCACTGATGAACTGCGCGCGGTACGACGACTCGTAGAGCTGCTCGTTGGCGTCGTCGAACTCGGCCTCGACCGCGGCACGGCGGCCGAACACGGTCACCAGCGCGTGCCCGGAGATCGCCTCCTCGACCTGGGCGTTGAGCCGCCCGGTCTGGCGCCACTGGCCGATGAACTGGCCCTGGGAGCGCTTCATCACCCGGCTGGTGGTGAACATCGCGATCGGCACGGAGACCAGCGCGATCAGTGCCAGCAGCGGGGAGACCCAGAACATCATCCCGAGCACGCCGACCACCATCATCAGCGAGGTGAGCAGCTGGCTCATCGTCTGCTGGAGGTTCTGCGCGACGTTGTCGATGTCGTTGGTGACCCGGCTGAGCAGCTCGCCGCGCGGCTGGCGGTCGAAGTAGGCCAGCGGCAGGCGGTGGATCTTCTCCTCCACGTCGCTGCGCATCCGGCGCACGGTGCCCTGCACGATGTCGTTGACGAGGTAGCCCTGCAGCCAGCCGAGGACCTGGCCGCCGACGTAGATCGCCAGCGCCATCAGCAGGATGTCACCGACCGCGCCGAAGTCGACGCCGCGGCCCGGCACGAAGTCGAGGCCGTCGAGGAACTCGGCGAGGCCACTGTCACCGCGGGCCTCGGCGTCGGCGACGACGTCGGCCTTGGTCGTGCCCGGGTCGATCCGGCCACCGATGAAGCCGTTGAAGACGGAGTCGGTGGCGCGGCCGAGCAGCCACGGGCCGACCGCGACGGAGGCGACCGAGCCGGCGGCGAGCAGCAGCACGGCCACTGCCCGGCCGCGGGCGGGTCGGAGCAGCTGGAGCAGGCGGCGGGCGGAGCCGCCGAAGTCGTCGGCCTTCTGGCCGACCATGCCGCCCATCGGGCCACGCCCCGGGCCGCCCTGCTGGACGATCCGCTCGGTGGTCCTCATGGTGCCGGAGGGCTTCTGGTCGCTCATGCCGCCACCTCCTCACCGCTCACGCCTTGCGAGGCGGCGATCTCCCGGTAGGTCTCGTTGTCGGCCATCAGCTCGTCGTGCGTGCCCTGGCCGACCACCCGGCCGTCCTCGAGCACGAGGATCTGGTCGGCGTCGCGGATCGTCGCGATCCGCTGGCCGACGATGAGCACGGTGGCCTCGCGGGTCACCGGCGCGAGCGCGGCGCGCAGGCGGGCGTCGGTGGCGACGTCGAGCGCCGAGAACGCGTCGTCGAAGAGGTAGATCTCCGGTCGTCGTACGAGCGCGCGGGCGATGGCGAGCCGCTGCCGCTGGCCGCCGGAGACGGTGGTGCCGCCCTGGGCGACCGCGGTGTCGAGCCCGTCGGGCATCTCGCGCACGAAGTCCGCGGCCTGCGCGATCTCCAGCGCCTCCCACAGCTCCTCGTCGGTGGCCTCGGGCCGCCCGTAGCGCAGGTTCGAGGCGATGGTGCCGGAGAAGAGGAAGGCGCGCTGCGGCACCAGGCCGATGCGCGACCAGAGCAGCTCGGGGTCGAGCTCGCGAACGTCGACACCGTCGACCCGCACCGTGCCCTCGGTGGCGTCGAGCAGCCGCGGCACCAGGTTGACCAGGGTGGTCTTGCCGGCGCCGGTCGAGCCGATGATCGCCACCGTCTGGCCGGGGCGGGCGGCGAGGCTGACGCCGGACAGCACCGGCGCCTCGGCGCCGGGGTAGGTCAGCCCGACGTCCTCGAGGTCGAGGTGGCCGGCGACGTCGACCTCGGTCACCGGCTCCGCGGGAGGTACGACGCTCGTGCTGGTCGCCAGGACCTCGCTGATCCGGTCGGCGCTGACCGCCGCGCGCGGCACCATCATCAGCATGAACGTCCCCATCATCACCGACATCAGGATCTGCATCAGGTAGGCCAGGAACGCGGTGAGCGCACCGACCTCCATCTGCCCGCTGTCGACGCGGTGGCCGCCGAACCAGATCACCCCGACGCTGGCGACGTTGGACACCCCCATCACCAGCGGGAAGAGCGCCGCCATCCACCGGCCGGCGCGCAGCGACACCTCGGTGAGCTCCTCGTTGGCGTCCTCGAACCGCTTCGTCTCGTGCGGCTCGCGGACGAACGCGCGGACCACGCGGATACCGGTGATCTGCTCGCGCAGCACCCGGTTGACGTCGTCGAGCCGCTCCTGGACGGAGCGGAACGCCGGCACCATCCGGGACACGACGAAGCCGATGCAGACGAAGAGGACGGGCACGACGGCGACGACCAGCCAGGACAGGCCGGCGTC
The DNA here is from genome assembly GCF_007829375.1 of Nocardioides sp. J9. Lineage (NCBI taxonomy): Bacteria > Bacillati > Actinomycetota > Actinomycetes > Propionibacteriales > Nocardioidaceae > Nocardioides > Nocardioides sp. J9. Next base: position 16,093 of record NZ_VLJQ01000046.1, read on the forward strand.
CTCGCGGACCGCCATGATCACGCCGCCGAACATCATGATCGGGATGGTCACCGCCATCATGCAGGTCATCACCGCGAGCATCTGGACCTGCTGGACGTCGTTGGTCGCGCGGGTGATGAGCGAGGGCGCACCGAAGGTGGAGACCTCGCGCGCGGAGAAGCTGCCGATGCGGTGGAAGAGCCGCTGGCGCACGTCGCGGCCGAAGGCCATCGCCGTGCGCCCGGCGAACCACGCGGACGACATCGAGCAGACGGCCTGCACGAGCGCGATGCCGAGCATCACGGCACCGATCCGCACGACGTACGCGGTGTCGCCCTTGGCGATCCCGTTGTCGATGATGTCGGCGTTGAGGTGCGGCAGGTAGAGCATCGCGACCGTCGCCGTGAGCTGCAGGAGCACGATGGCCACCAGCCAGCGGCGGTACGGCGCGAGGTGGGTCCGCAGGAGTCGGAGGAGCATCAGTCTCGGCTGCTTTCGGTGGTGTCCACGACACCGTTGAGCACGATGTCGACGATCTCGGTGGGGGTCAGCAGGTCGCCCTCGGCGATCTCCGCGTGGGAGCCGGCGAAGGTGAGCACGCGCCAGGCGTGCAGGACCCGCTCGGGCGGCATGCTCAGGCGGTCGCGGTCGGGCTCGAGGAGCGCGAGCTGCCGCTTGCGCGCCGCCTCCATCCCGGCTGCGACGTCCGGGTGCTCCATCACGTGCGCCGGCGGGCCGACGGCACCGATGGCGCTCATCAGCCGGAAGATCGCGAGGAAGCGCTGCTGCAGGATCGTGGTCATCGCCACCATCCGCTCGCGCAGCGGCAGGTCGATGTCGATCTCCTCGAGCCGGGTCAGCACGTCGCCGACCTCGAACGCCCGCGCGACGGTGGCGTCGACCAGCTCGTCCTTGGAGGCGAAGACCCGGAAGATGGTCCCCTCCGCCACGCCCGCCGCCTCGGCGATCAGCCGGGTGGTGACCCGGAGGCCGTGCTCGTAGAGCAGGGGGCGGGTCGCGCGGATCAGCGCCTCGCGGCGCTCCTCCGGCGACATCGGTGCTGCACGACGGGCCACGCCCGCCAGCCTAAGTGAGTGAGCACTCACTCACCAAACCCTTTTCCTAGCTCCCACGACTGGTCGAGACGTCACTTCTGGCTCGTCGAGTGGTCAGTCGTGGCACGTCGAGTGGTCACTTGTGGCCCGTCGAAGCGTCACTTCCGGCGCGTTGAGACGTCATCTCTGGCGACCGGCCCACCGTCGTACGACGGTGACCACTCGACGTGCGCGAAGTGACGTCTCGACGGGCCGGAAGTGACCAGTCGACAGGCCACACGTGACGTCTCGACGGGCCACAAGTGACGTCTCGACGGTCAGGGGAGGTCGAGGGTGCTGCCGGGCAGGACGGGGAGGCGCAGGCGGGCGCCGTCGGGGCCACCGAGGCGGAGGGTGTGCAGGCCGGGGAGCGCGAGCGGGGAGGCCAACGAGGTGCCGACGAGCTGGACGCGGATCCGGTGGCCGGCGCGGAACCGGTTGCCGACCGGCCACAGCTCGACCTGGTACCGGCGGAACTGGCCGAGCCGGGCGGGCGAGGGGTTCGTGTAGTCGCCGTACGGCTGCACGACGCGACCCTGGTCGTCGGTCAGCGACCTCTCCTCGACCACGCCGGGGAAGCTCGTGGAGAGCCGGCCGACGGTGAGCGGGTGCGCCCGGCCGTCCGGCGCGACGTCGGACAGCACCGCCCAGATGCCCGACCCCGGGGTGGTCGTCGCGAGCTCGAGGTCGAGGGTGACCGGGCCGGCGAGGTCGACGTCGCTACCCAGTGGCGCGGTGGTGAAGGACTGGCCGGTGAGGCCGTCGATGCTCGCGAGGTTGGACTGCGCCAGCAGCGGCAGCGCGCCCGTCAGCGCGCTGAGCCCGCTGGCCTCGAGCAGCGAGGTGTTCGGGACGTCGGTCATCGTCGGCAGGGACGGCACGGTGAGGTACGACGCCGTCGTGCGCCGCGCGGGGACGCTCGGCGACAGCCCCTTGCCCGACGCCAGCGCGAGCTCGGTCCACGTGGTGCCGGGCACCGGCCAGTCGTCCGCGGTGACGGTCACGTGCTCCCCGGCGAGGTACGACGCGCGCGAGCCCTGCGCGAGGGTGAGGCTGACCCGCGGCGCGTCCTCGATGCCGTTGTCGATCCCCCGCACGTGGTGGTCCAGCCACGCCGCTGCCTCGGCGGCGCCGCCGTCGGTGCCGGCCGGGACACCGTCGTGGCCGCCCTCCATCACCAGGTGCGCCCCGTCGGCGCGCAGCGCGCGGAAGGCCTCGAACGCGCCACGCGACTCGACGTCGTAGAAGCCGTTGACCATGAGCACGGGGATGTCGTTGGCGTCCCCGCGCCAGCCGCGCTGCTGCCACCACTCGTCGAGGGTGGGGTGGGCGAGCACGTTCAGCCCGGTGGCGAAGAGCCCGCCGACGACGTCGAGCGCGGAGCCGGGGTCGCGCTGCAGCCGGTCGAGGCCCTGCAGCAGCGCCGGTGCGCCGATCAGCGCGAGCACCCCGGCACCCGGGAGCAGGTTGAGCACCCCGCCCGGCACGAGCAGGTCGCGGTAGAGCTCGTGCGTCCCGGACTTGAGGATCGCCGCCTTCACGCAGGGCAGCTCGAGGTGCCAGGAGTTGTAGAGCGTGATCGCGCTGGCGGAGAACCCGTTGAGCGCGAGGCGGCCGTCGCTGAACGGCTGCTGGCACGCCCACTCCAGCACCTCGACGACGTCGGCCTGGGTGCGCGGGCCGAGCGCGTCGAAGGACCCGTCGCTGTCGCCCGTGCCGCGGATCTGGACGAGCAGGAAGTTGTAGTCCGCGCTGACGTCGAGCGACTCGCTGCCGCGCCCGTACGGCGAGAACTCGACCACCGTCGGCTTCGGGGTCACCGGCCCGGTGCTGGTCAGCGTGGTCTGCAGCTCCACCCCGTCGGAGGTGGTGAACCGCTCCTGGACGACGACGTCCTGCGGCTCGTCGGCCCGCACCGGTGCTGGAGCGAGGGCGAGCCCGGAGGCGGTGACGACGGCGGCGAGCAGAGCGGCCCCGGTGCGCTTCCCCATGGTGGCCCAACGACGTCGTGCGGGTCGGGCTATGCGGACAATGGGGCCATGGCCCGCGTCGCACTCGTCCTCGGCTCCGGCGGTGCCCGGGGCTACGCGCACCTGGGCGCGGTCGACGAGCTCCGCTCCCGCGGCCACCAGGTCGTCGCGGTGTCCGGTACGTCGATGGGGGCGCTCGTGGGCGGCCTCGTCGCGACCGGCAAGGACCGGGAGTTCGCGGACTGGGCGACCACGCTGACCGGCCGCCGCGTGCTGCGGCTCGCCGACCCCACGTGGGCCGGCGGCGGCGCGGCGACGGCCGAGCGGCTGATGGCGCACCTCGAGGAGATGCTCGGCGACACGCTGATCGAGGACCTGCCGGTCCCCTACACCGCCGTCGCCACGGACCTCGCTGCCCGCCGCGAGGTGTGGTTCCAGCGCGGGCCGCTGCTGCCCGCGATCCGCGCCTCCATCGCGATCCCCGGCCTGTTCACGCCCGCCGTCGTCGACGGCCGGATCCTCGTCGACGGCGGCCTGCTCAACCCGCTCCCGCTCGACCCGACCGCCGCCGCGGCCGCCGACTTCACCGTCGCCGTTTCCCTGCAGGGCCCGCGCGCGCCGCACGAGCCCTCCTCCCCCGCCCGCGGCTTCTCCGTGCGTCGCGCCGAGTGGGCCGCCGACCTGCGCCGCCGCTTCCGCCGCTCCGAGGCCGCGTCCGTCGACGACCTCGTCGAGGACGTGCCTCTCGGCGCCGTGGAGGCGCCCGCCGAGTCGGCCCCGGAGGTGGACGTCCGCCCCGACGTCCGTACGTCGGAGGTGGTGTCGCTGTCCTTCGACGCGATGCAGAGCCTGATCACGCGCTACCGGCTCGCCGCCCTCCCGCCCGACGTGCTGGTCACCGTCCCCCTCGGTGCCGCCCGCACCCTCGACTTCCACCGCGCCGAGGAGCTCATCGAGCTCGGCCGCCAGCTGACCCGGCAGGCCCTCGACGACGCGGAGCGCTAGCCACTGGCGCGAGGGCGTCGCCTCTCGTGCTCGCCTGGCCCACGAGGCGGACCGTGCCCAGCGCAGCCCGGTGCACCACGGCCGGAGGTTTCGAGGCTCGGCGCCGGGGCGCCTCGCACCTCAACCACCGGCAGACCGGCACCGCGCCGGGGCGCCTCGCACCTCAACCACCGGCAGAAGGCGCTCTGTAGCCCCCGGTGGTTGAGGTGCGACGAGCGCCAGCGAGGAGCCTCGAAACCACCGGGCCCCCAAGGCGGACGGTGCCCAGCACAGCCCGGTGCACCACGGCCGGCGCGGGAACCTCCCACCGCGTCAGGCCGCACGCCGTATCCTCCGAGGCACCATGACCAAGGAGGACCTGGTGCCGACAGCGTCGTCTCGGGGGCCGCGCGCCCTCCGCATCCTCGGGACCGGTGCGGCGGTGCCGGACGAGGCCCTGACCAGCGCCGAGCTGGACGAGCGGCTGGGGCTGCCGCCGGGCACCGTCGAGGACAAGACCGGCGTCCGGGTGAGGTACGTCGAGCGCGGTTCTGCCGCGGAGCTCGGGGCGCGGGCGGCACGGAAGGCACTGGCGGCAGCGGGTGTCGACCTCGACGACGTCGACGTGGTCATCGGCGCCAGCGCGACCCCGGACCAGCCGCTGCCGTGCAACGCGGCGCTGCTGCACGAGGAGCTGGCCCCGGGGCGACCGATCCCGGCGTGGGACGTCAACGCCAGCTGCATGAGCTTCCTCGTCGCGCTCGACCTCGCGGCCACGCTGGTCGACGCGGGCCGCCACGAGCGCATCCTCATCGTGTCCAGCGACCTCGCCTCGGTCGGCCTCGACTGGTCCGACCTCGGCGCGTCCGGCATCTTCGGCGACGGCGCCGCGGCGGCGGTGGTGGGGCCGGCCGACGGCTCCGGGTCGGCCGTGCTGTCGTCGGGCTTCGAGACGCACAGCGAGGGCGCGCACAGCTGCGAGATCCGCGGTGGCGGCTCCCGCTACGCCCCCGACCGCGTGGAGGGCGACTACGCCGACTGGGGCCGCTTCCGGATGGACGGCGGTGCGGTGTTCCGCCTCGCGTTCCGCCACCTGCCGCCGTTCGTCGACCGGCTCCTCGCCGCGGCCGGCGTGACGATGGACGACCTGTCCGTCGTCGTGCCGCACCAGGCGAGCCACCACGGCATCAGCTGGGTGCGCCAGCAGCTCGGCGCCGGCGACCGGGTCGTCGACATCTACGCCGAGCACGGCAACCAGGTCGGCGCCTCGCTGCCGTCGGCGCTGCACGCGGCGATCGAGACCGGGCGGCTGCGGCGCGGCGACCACGCGCTGCTGCTGGGCACCGGCGCCGGGATCAGCCTGGGCGGGATGGTGCTGTGCTACTGACCCCGCTCCCCCAGCAGCCCGAGGTCACCTTCCACTGGCTGCGCGTCGGCCACTGCAAGGGTCCCGAGGCGATGGCCCGCCAGGGCGGGCGGTTGCGGCTGATCGAGTTCCCGTCGTACGTCGGCGCCCTGCACCACCCGGATCACGGCTGGACGCTCTTCGACACCGGCTACTCGCAGCACTTCTTCGACACCACCCGCCGCTTCCCCGAGCTCGTCTACCGCAACCTGCTGCCGGTGACGCTGCCCGAGGCGGAGCACCTGCCGCACCAGCTGGCAGCGCTCGACGTCGAGCCCGGCGACGTACGACGGGTCGTGGTCTCCCACTTCCACGGCGACCACGTCGGCGGCCTGCTCGACTACCCCCACGCGCGGTTCATCGCCGGTGCCGCGGGTGCCGAGCAGGCGCTGTCGCTGCGCGGGGTCAACGCCGTGCGGCACGCGATCGTGCCGGCGTTGCTGCCCGACGACCTGCGCGACCGGCTCGACCCGGTCGAGGAGTTCCCGGAGCTGGCCGTCGGCGGGCTGCGCACGTGGGACCTGCTCGGCGACCGCAGCCTGCTCGCGGTCGACCTGCCCGGGCACATGCCCGGCCACCTCGGCCTGTTGTTCACCTCCGGCGGGCGGCAGGTGCTGCTCGTCGGCGACGCAGCCTGGACGACCCGGTCCTTCCGCGAGGTGCGCCCGCCCTCGCGGCTGGCGAAGGGGATCATGCACGACTGGTCCAGCACGGTCCGCACCCTCGGGGCGCTGCACGACCTCGACGCCGCGCACGACGACCTGCTCGTCCTGCCCGCCCACTGCCCCGAGGGCGCCGCCGCCTGGGCGGCCGGGACGGGCAGGGCCTGAGGAGATGGCCGGCAGCCACGCGGCAGTGGCCGCGGCGTTCGCGCGCGAGCGCTGGCTCCTCCCGCGGAGGTACGACGCCGCGCGGGCTCGGGCGCTGAAGCGGTTCCTGCGCGAGGACCTCCCCCGCGCGTCCTTCTACGCGCCGCACGCCGGACGTCCCCTCGCCGAGCTCCCGGTGGTCGACAAGCGCACCGTGCTGGCGGACTTCGCGGCGTTCAACCGGTTCGGGATCACGCTGGAGCAGGCGCTCGAGGTCGCCGAGGCGGCCGAGCGCTCGCGCGACTTCACCACCACCCTGCCGGGCGGGGTGACGGTCGGGCTGTCGTCGGGCACCACCGGCACCCGCGGGGTCTTCCTCGTCTCCGAGCAGGAGAGCCGCCTGTGGGCCGGGATCCTGCTGGGTCTGGTGATGGCGCCCGCGTCGCTGCGCACGCTCGCCCGCCGGCCGCTGCGGGTCGCCCTCTTCCTGCGCGCCAACAGCAACCTCTACGAGACCCTCGACAGCCGGCGGGTGAGCTTCTCCTGGCACGACCTCACCATCCCGGTCGAGGACCACCTCCCCGACCTGCCGGGCACCGACGTGCTCGTCGCACCGGCGAGCGTGCTGCGCCGGGTCGCCGAGGCCCGCCCGGCCGGCCTGCGCCCGCTGCAGGTGGTCTCCGTCGCCGAGACCCTCGACCCGGAGGACGAGGCGGTCATCAGGGAGGCGTTCGGCCGGCCGGTCGAGCAGATCTACCAGGCCACCGAGGGCCTGCTGGCCGTCAGCTGCCCGGCCGGCCGCCTCCACCTCAACGAGGCCCACGTGCACGTCGAGCCGGAGTGGCTCGACCACCGCCGCTTCCACCCGGTGGTCACCGACTTCACCCGCACCACGCAGCTGGTGGTGCGGCACCGCCTCGACGACGTGCTGCTCGCGGCCCCCGGCCCGTGCCCCTGCGGACGCCCGGGCCGCAGCATCGCGGCCGTGCTCGGCCGCGCCGACGACGTGCTGCACCTCGCCCCGTCCGGGGCCGCTCCCGACAGCGGTGGCGGGCGCACGACGGTCGCGGTCTGGCCCGACGTGCTGCGCCACACCGTGGCGCTGGCCGGCGACCTCGGCGACTACCGCATCGAGCAGCACGGTCCCGAGTGGCGGGTCGCGGTGAGCGGCGACCCGGCCGGGG
>NZ_VLJQ01000046.1:23544-28079 GCF_007829375.1 Nocardioides sp. J9
CCGCCGGCCGTCGTACCCATGGCGTGGCCGGACGAGGCGCCGGACCAGAAGCGCCGCAGGATCAGGAGGATCGCGTGATGAAGCTGCTGGTGACCGGGGCGTCCGGGTTCGTCGGCGGACGGCTCGTCGAGGTCGCACGGGAGGCCGGGCACGAGGTGTTCGGCGTCGGCCGCCGGCCGGTCGACCGCACGCCCTTCACGGCCGACGACTACGCCAGCGTCGACCTCGGCCGGGTGGACGCCTCCGGCCTCCCGGACCTGCCCTGGCAGCCGGACGCGGTGGTGCACTGCGCGGCCCGGGCGACGCCGTACGCCCCGCGCCGGGCCTACGACCGCGACAACGTCGACGCGACCCGCACCGTCGTCGAGTGGTGCCGCAGGCTCGGCCGACCGCGCCTCGTGCACGTGTCGTCGAGCTCGGTGCTCTACCGCGACGGCGACCAGCTCGACCTCACCGAGGACTCCCCCGTCGGACCGCCGTTCGCCAACGACTACGCCCGCACCAAGGCCGCGAGCGAGCAGGTCGTCCGGGAGTACGACGGCAGCTGGGTCCTCGCCCGTCCCCGGGCCGTCTTCGGCCCGGGTGACACGGTGCTCTTCCCGCGGATCATCGCCGCTGCGAAGGCGGGTCGGGTGCCGCGGCTGACCGGGCGGACGGAGCCGGCGGTCGGCGACCTGATCTACGTCGACAACCTCGCCGACTACCTGCTGCAGCTCGCGGCGCGCCCGGAGCTCGGCGGGGTCTACAACCTCACCAACGCCGAGCCCGTCGAGATCCAGGCGATGCTGCTCGAGGTGATCGACCGGCTCGGGCTGCGACCGCCCACCCGGGAGGTCAGCCTGACCACCGCGATGCGCGCGGCCACCGTGCTGGAGCGCGCCTGGCGGCTGCTGCACCTGCCCGGCGAACCGCCGATCACCCCCTACGGCGTGGGCGTCCTGAGCTGGTCGAAGACCTTCGTGCCGGACAAGATGCTGGGCGACCTCGGCAAGCCCCGGGTCTCCGTCGCCGACGGCGTGGACCGGTTCGTCGCGTGGCAGAAGGAGCGGTTGTGAGCGGCCGCGGCGTGGTCACCGCGGCCGCGGCGGGCTACCTGGCGCTGCACGCCGGCAAGGCCGCCACCACGCTGCGTTCCGCGTCGCGGGCACCGTCCGCCGTGGCGCCGGACGAGGAGGCCGTCGCGCAGGTCGTCGTCGTGCAGCCGATCCTGTCCGGCGACCCGGGGCTGGAGGACGCGCTGCGCGACAACCTCCTCGCGCTCGCGGGCGCCCGGTTCTGCTGGCTCGTCGACGAGGACGACGCGGAGGCGCAGCGGGTCGTCGGCGCGATCACCGCCCAGCTGGCGCGATCCGGCGAGGCCGGCCGGGTCGAGGCCGTCACCTGCCCGGCCGCACCCGACGGGGTGAACCCCAAGCTGGCGAAGCTCCAGCCGGCCCTCGACGCCGCGGCCGACGACGAGGTCTTCCTGGTCCTCGACGACGACACCCGGTTGCCGCGGGAGAGCCTGGGCGCACTGCTCGCCGGGCTGGAGCGGGCGACGCTCGCGACCGGCCTGCCGGCGTACCTCCCGGGCAGCACGGTGTGGGCGCAGCTGGTCGAGCAGTTCGTCGACAACAACGCGGCGATGACCTACCTGACCCTCGACCCGGTCACGATCAACGGGATGACGTGGGCGATGCGGGTGCGCGACCTGCGCGCGCTGGGCGGGTTCACGCCCCTGCTGCGCAACCTCACCGACGACCTCGCCGTGGCGCGGGCGGTGCTCGCCGGCGGCGGCACGATCTGCCAGACCGCCTCACCGCAGTGGATCACCACCACCGTCGCCGGCCCGGGCGCCTACGTGCGGCTGATGCACCGGTGGATGCTGTTCGCGAACCTCCTGCTGCGCCGCCAGCCGGCGCGCACCGTCGCGGCGATCAGCGCGTTGCACGGCGTGCACCCGACGCTGCTGTGGACCGTGCTGCTCGGGTCGGTGCGCCAGCGCCGCCTGCTGCCGCTCGTCACCGTCCTCGGCGGCCGGGCGGCGCTGCTGCGCGTGCTGCAGCGACGGATCTACGGTCGCCCGCTGCACCGGCCCGGGGTCTCGCTGGCCTCGGAGCTCGTGCAGCCGCTGCACCTCGGGCACGGGGCGGTGCAGCGCACGATCCGCTGGCGCACCCGGACCTACCGCGTGCGCAGCGACGACGACTTCGCCCCGGTGGACGGATGAGGCTCCAGGTGCTCCACCTGACCGGGCAGAGCGACCCGCGCAGCTGCGCGCTGTCGCCGGTCCAGCACGCCTTCCTCGACGACCTGCCCCTGCCGGAGGAGGCGAAGGTCCGGCTCAACTTCCCGTACGACGACGCGCTGGCGCCGTACCGCGCCGTGCCGCTGTGGCTCGGGAGCCTGCGCCACCTCGTGCTGTTCTGGCGAGTCCGGCTGCGGCGACGCGCGTGGGCGGCCCGGCACCGGCCCCCGGTGGAGGCTCAGCTGCGCCGTTCCGAGCGCAGCCTGGTGCTGGCCGGGTCGATCGGGCTCGACCTGCTCGGTCGGCTCGACCTGCCCCGGGACCTGCTCGACCGGGTCACCGTCGTCGCCTACGGCGCGGTGGCCACGCGTCCACCGGCCTGCCGCACGATCCGGGTCGCGAGCCGTCGCGACCACCTCGCCCGCTGGTGGCCGTGCGACGTCACCGTCGACGCCGGTCACCTCGACTACCTGGCCGCGCCCGAGCTCGCGGGGCTGTGCGGACGCCTGGCCACCGAGCTCGCGGGGGAGGCCGCATGAGGCGCATCGACGTCATCACGCCGCCGATGGCCGGCCACCTGCACCCAGCCCTCGGCGTGGCCCGCCGCCTGGCCGACGAGCCCGGCCTCGCGGTGCGGGTGATCAGCACCTCGGCCGCCCTGCCGGCCGTCGCGGCGACCGGGGGCCCCGGCCTGGCGCTGCTCGAGGGCGCCGACGACCTGCTCGAGACGGTGGTCAACCCGCCGTACCGGATCGGCMGCAGCCCGCGGAAGCTGTTGCGCCAGTTCCGCGCCGCCGCCGCCCTGCAGCGCGACTTCCAGGCCGAGCTGCTCGACCTGTGGGCCGGCGACGCCCCGGACCTGGTGGTCGCGGACTTCACCATGGCCGCGGTGGGGCCGGCGGCCGACGCGGCCGGGCTGACGTGGTGGACCCTGCACCCGTCGCCGTGCGCGATCGAGGGCCGCAGCGGCCCGCCGGCGTACCTCGGCGGCTGGCGACCGGGCGTCACAGCGCTGGGCCGGGTCCGCGACGCCGTGGGGCGAGGGTGGGTGCGCGGGTTCAAGCGGGTGACGCCCCGGATCGCCCGGGTCCGGCTGGCCGACGTGGGCATCGACGCGATCTACCGCCCCGACGGGTCGGAGCGGATCTACTCCGCCGACCGGGTCTTCGCCCTCACCCCTGCCGCCATCGAGTACGAACGCGCCCTGCCGTCGTCCGTGCGCTGCGTCGGACCGGTGCTGCACACCCCGCCCACCGGCCGCCCCCCGCTCGAGCTCGGGCCAGGGCACCGGCACGTCCTGGTCACCGCCGGCACCCACCTGCCGTGGCACAAGCAGGCGCTGCTGGACGCGGCCGTCGGCGCCTCCGCCAGCCTCCCGGACGACGTGGTGCTGCACCTGAGCCTGGGCGGCACCGCGGACGTCGCCCGGACGGAGCTGCCGGCGGGGGTGGTCGTGCACGAGTACGTCGACTACGAGCGCGACCTGCCGCGCTTCGACGCCGTGGTGCACCACGGCGGTGCCGGGGTGCTGGGGCACACGCTGGCCGCCGGGCTGCCGGCAGTGGTGTGGCCGGTGGACTACGACCAGTTCGACCACGCCGTCCGGCTCGTCGACGCCGGCGTCGCCGTACGCCTCCTCCGGCCGGCGGGCCTGGGCAACCGTGTCCGCCAGGTGCTCGAGGACCCCCGCTACCGGGCGGCCGCGCAGCAGGTGGCGGCGGAGGTCGCGGCGGCGCCGGCCGTCGAGCAGGTGGCAGCAGAGGTCCGCGCCCGCCTGCTGGGCGGGGAGGCCGGGTGAGCGACGACGGCGCCGCCCGCTTCGTGGATTCGCCCCCGCGATCGGCCCAGCCGGGGCATCATGCGCCCATGGACATGGGGACCACGTCGCCTGCGCGCGCCCACCTGCAGGCGCTGATCGCCGCGGCCGCCCCGGACCCGCTGCCCGCCGAGCAGGCGCTCCCCCTGCTCGCGCAGCTCGGCGAGACCGACACCGAGGCCCTGGGTCGCATCGCCTACCACGCCCTCACCGGCACCGAGCCGGGCGACGGCGAGCCGCGGGCGCCGCGGGAGGTCGTCGACGGCTTCCCGCCCTTCGCCTCCGAGGTGCTGGTGCGTGCCATCGCCGGCCCCGACGAGCGTCGCCCCACCCCGCAGGCCCTGCTCATCGTGCTCGACACCGTGCCGAAGGGCAGCTGGCCGAGTGCGGGGCGGCCGTTCGTCACGCTGCACGAGGAGGCCGCCGCGACGGTGACCGAGCCGGAGGCTGCGGTCGACGACGTCGCCACGGAGCCGGTGCCCGCACCCCCGG
>NZ_VLJQ01000046.1:28115-81377 GCF_007829375.1 Nocardioides sp. J9
CCCCAGTCACGACGGCCGCCCTGGTCCCCAAGCCGGCCGTCGAGGCGGAGCCGGTCGCCGAGGCGGAGCCGGCCGCCGACCCCGAGCCCCCGGCCTCGGTCGAGCCGATCGCGCACGACGAGTTCCGCAGCCTGCTCACCCCGTCGCGGTCGGTGCCCCGTTTCGACCCACTGACCGACCCGTTGCCCGAGCTGCTGGACGACCCGCTCACCGGCCCCTGGCGGCCCGACGACGAGCCGGCACCGATCGACCTCTCCCGGGTCGCCGGTGGCACGAGCGACCAGACCGCGCAGGTCGATGCCGACGCCGCCTTCGAGGCCGACGCCGACGCCGAGGTCGAGGCCGAGACCGAGCAGCCTGCGGTCGACGCGGAGCCCGGGCCGGTCGACGCGCAGCCGGTCGAGGCCGACCCGGAGCCCGAGCCGCTGGTCGCCACCGCGCCGGTCCCCGCCCCGGAGCCGGTCAGGGCTGCGCCGCCGGCCCCGTCCCGGCCGGAGGCACCGGCCGACCAGCGGGGGATGCACGAGGAGTTCCGCAACTTCGTCTCGCCCGGCTTCGAGGTGCCGCGGTTCGAGCCGCTCGAGGGTGAGCTGCCGGCGGGCAGCGACCTGGTCCGTCGGCGCCGCAGCCGCAGCAGCCGCAGCGCCCGGGGACTCGGACGGCGCCGCGACCGCGCGAGGCGGACACCGTCCCCCGAGCCGCAGCCGGCCGCGGAGCCGAGCCTCGACGAGGCTGTCGAGCAGCGGATCGCCGCGTTCACCAGCCCGGTCACGAGCACGAGCGGCAGCGACCCCGCAGCCACCGAGCCCACCACCGAGCCGGCCACCGAGCCGACCACCGAGGTCGCGCCCGAGCCGGAGCGGACGGCGCTCGACCTCCAGGCCGTCGACGGGGGCGACGACGGCGACCGTGGTGACGAGCCCGCCGCCGCGGACGAGTCCGAGCGGGACGACCACCTGGACGACCAGCCGGACCAGGCCGACGGGGCCGGGCCGGAGCAGCCGGAGGTTCAGGCGAGCACCGCGCGTGCGTCTCGTCAGCGCGGCCCGGCGGTCGCCCACGCCTCCTCCGACGACGACCGCCAGCACACGCTCGTGCTGGTGGCGGTGATCGCGGTCCTGATCGTGCTCGGCGTGGTCTGGGCCTCGCGGGACTCCGGCGAGCCCGAGGAGGCGGGGACGCCTCAGGGTGCCAGCCGCTCCAGCGTCCAGCTCGTGCCGTCGGCGGTGTAGCGCAGCCGGTCGTGCAGCCGGCCGCGCCGCCCCTGCCAGAACTCGAAGCGCTGCGGCGCGACGCGGTAGCCGCCCCACCCGGGCGGCACCGGGACGTCCTGCCCGGCGAAGCGCTCCTCGGCCTCGCGGTAGCGCAGCTCCAGCTCGTCACGCCCGAGCACGACCTGCGACTGCGGTGAGGCCCAGGCGCCGAGCTGCGAGCCGCGGGGCCGGGTCGCCCAGTAGGCCTGCACGTCGCCGGCCGGCAGGCGGGTCGCCGTGCCCTCGACGCGCACCTGCCGCTCGAGCGGGTGCCACGGGAAGAGCAGCGCGCAGGCCGCCGTGTGCTCGAGCGCGGCGCCCTTGCGCGAGGCGGTGTTGGTGAAGAACCGGAAGCCGTCCGGGCCGACGCCCTTGAGCAGCACGGTGCGCGCCGACGGCGTCCCGTCGGGGTCGACGGTGGCGACCACCATCGCGTTCGGCTCGTGCAGCCCGGCGGTCGCGGCGTCGTCGAACCAGCGCTGCCACAGGGCCCACGGGTCGGGGCCGGCGCCGACCTCGTCGAGCCCGGCGTCGCCGTACTCGGCACGCAGCGCGGCGAGGTCGGACGGGTGCTCGTGCTCTGCCATGGACCCAACCTAGACGTGGGCCGGATCGCGTTGGCGGGGACGCCCGTAGGGGCCGTTACGGGAGTGGGGCAGAATGCGGGTGGCCCGCGGCCCGCTGCGCCCTCGCGCGCGCCGCCCGAAGCAACGAAGGAGTCGCCGATGGTCGAGGTACATCACGGACTGGAAGGCGTCGTCGCCTTCGAGACCCAGATCGCGGAGCCGGACAAGGAGGGCTCGGCGCTGCGCTACCGCGGCGTCGACATCGAGGACCTCGCCGGCCGCGTCCCCTTCGAGAACGTGTGGGGGCTGTTGATCGACGGCTCCTTCACCCCCGGCCTGCAGCCGGCCGAGGCGTACTCGCTGCCCGTCCACACCGGTGACGTGCGCGTCGACCTGCAGTCGGCGATCGCGCAGCTGGCGCCGGCCTTCGGCATCACCTACACCTACGACTCGACCCCCGAGAAGGTCCGCGAGGACCTCGGCCGGGCGGCCGTCATGGTGCTCGCCTGGGCCGGGCAGTCCGCCCGCGGCCTGGGCCTGCCGGTCGTGCCCCAGAAGGTCGTCGACGAGGGCAAGACCCTCGCCGAGCGGTTCCTGCTGCGCTGGCGCGGCGAGGCCGACCCGAAGCACGCGAAGGCGATCGACGCCTACTGGTCGTCGGCGGCCGAGCACGGCATGAACGCCTCCACGTTCACCGCCCGCGTCATCACCTCGACCGGGGCCGACGTGGCAGCCGCCCTCTCCGGCGCCATCGGCGCGATGAGCGGCCCGCTGCACGGCGGCGCCCCCTCGCGCGTGCTCGGCATGATCGAGGACGTCGAGAAGTCAGGCGACGCCCGCAAGTACGTCAAGAACCTGCTCGACTCCGGCGAGCGGCTGATGGGCTTCGGCCACCGCGTCTACCGCGCCGAGGACCCGCGCGCCCGCGTGCTCCGCCGCACCGCCCGCGAGCTGGGCGCCGCCCGCTACGAGGTCGCCGAGGCCCTCGAGCAGGCCGCCCTGGCCGAGCTCCGCGAGCGCCGCCCGGACCGCGTGCTGGAGACCAACGTCGAGTTCTGGGCGGCCATCGTCCTCGACTTCGCCGACATCCCGGCGCACATGTTCACCTCGATGTTCACCTGTGCCCGCACCGGCGGCTGGTCGGCACACATCCTCGAGCAGAAGAAGACCGGTCGCCTGATCCGCCCGTCGGCGGTCTACACCGGTCCCTCGTCGCGGCCCGCCAGCGAGATCGACGGCTGGAACGCCGACTGGGCGGGATGACCCGCTCCCCCTGACGACGACAGCGCCCCACCGGCTCGGCCGGTGGGGCGCTGTCGTGTCGTACGGCGTCGGTCGGCGCCGTCCTTCAGTGCCGTGGGTCAGTGCCGTGGGTCAGTGCCGTGGGTCAGTGCCGTGGGTCAGTGCCGTGGGTCAGTGCATGAGCACCGGGGCGACGTCGCCGTCGGCGTCGGCGGCCTCGTCCTCCTCGCGGCGGCGCGGCAGGAACGCGACCGGGACGAGGGTGACCAGCACCAGGGCGAGCGCGACCCCGAAGGTGCTGCCGAAGGCACCGGCCGCAGCGTCGAGGCCGCTGGCGACGAGCTCGCGCGGCAGCTCCAGCGCCGTGGCCAGGCCCGGGTCCATGGTCGCGGCGATGGCGAGCTCGGCCTCGGAGAGCGACTCGCCGCCAGCCAGCGGGACGCTGTCGCCCTTGCCGAGCTGCGTGGTCAGCACGACCGAGAGCACGGCCGTGCCGACCGAGCCGCCGACCTGCTGGATGATGTTGAGCAGGGTGGACCCGCGGGCGGCGTCGGCGTGGCTGAGCGTCTTCAGCGCCGAGGTCATGATCGGCATCATCGTCATGCCCTGGCCCAGCCCCATCACGAACAGCGCGCCGCTGAGCAGCCAGTACGACGTGTCCGCCTCGAGCTGGGTGAAGCCGAGCAGGCCGACGGCCATCGCGACCAGGCCGAAGGGCGCCGTACGACCGATCGGGACCCGGTCGGCGAGCACGCCGGCCAGCGGCATCATCAGCATCGCGCCCAGGCCCTGCGGGGCGACGAGCAGGCCGGCGTGGAGCGTGGACTCGCCACGCACCTGCAGGTAGTA
This sequence comes from Nocardioides sp. J9, assembly GCF_007829375.1. Classification (NCBI taxonomy): domain Bacteria; kingdom Bacillati; phylum Actinomycetota; class Actinomycetes; order Propionibacteriales; family Nocardioidaceae; genus Nocardioides; species Nocardioides sp. J9. The sequence continues at coordinate 32,026 of NZ_VLJQ01000046.1, forward strand.
GCTCGGGAAGAGCAGGCCGGCACCCATGAACGCGACCATGAAGATGAACATGGTGATGGTGGCGACCGTGAGGCGCTTGTTGCGGAACAGGCGCAGGTCGACCAGCGGGTGGGCGGGCTTGAAGCTGTAGAGCACGAACGCGACGATCAGCACGATGCCGGCGGTGGCCGAGACCCACACCCGCGGGCCGAAGGACGCCCCCTCGCCGGACTCGGCGATCGAGGAGACGCCGAAGAGCAGCAGCGCCAGGCCGGGCGAGAGCAGCAGCATGCCGAACAGGTCGAAGCGCTCGGAGGGGTGCGGCTCGTCCTTCGGCAGGATCGCGGCGGCAGCGGCGATCGCGATCGCGCCCAGCGGCAGGTTGATGAGGAAGATCCAGTGCCACGACGCGATGTCGATCAGCCAGCCGCCGAGGATCGGGCCGCTGATCGGGCCGAGCAGCATCGGGACGCCGAGGATCGCCATCAGGCGACCCATCCGCTTCGGGCCGGCGGCCCGGGTCATCATCGCCATGCCCAGCGGCATCAGCATGCCGCCGCCGAGGCCCTGCAGCACCCGGAACAGGATGAGCATGCCGACCGAGTCGGCGAGCGCGCACAGCGCCGAGCCGGCGGTGAAGAGCAGCAGCGCCACCAGGTAGAGGCGCTTGGTGCCGAACCGGTCCGCGGCCCAGCCGGTCATCGGGATGACCGTGGCCAGGGCCAGCGTGTACGCCGTCATCGTCCACGCCACGGTGGCCAGCGAGGCGTCGAACTCCTCGCGGAAGGTCGGCAGCGCGACCGACACGACGGTGATGTCGAGGATGGACATGATCGCCCCGAGCACCACGACGAGCGCGACCTTGAGGACCGCGGCGTCGATGTGGTCGGGGTACTCGGGCTCGGCGGGGCGTGATGGCGCCGCAGCGTCAGTCATCGGGCGGGCTCCTTGCGGTCGCGGTCCGTCGGGAGCGGGTGCACCCGACGGGGAGTCTCGTTCGGTGTGCGCTCGCCGCGGCGGCGGTCCGACGACCGCGGCCTGCGGGGCGGCCGACCTGCGGCGCGTCCCCTGCTCGCGCGCAACCTTGGCAAACTATCACCAACCAGCGGTTGTTCCCGGCCGCGCGGCGTGATCCCGCGCACACACCCCGGGCCTCCGCGCTGGTGCTCCCGGCAAGTCGCCCGGGTCAGTGGGCGATGCCGAGCTGGTCGAGCAGCGCCGCCGCGGCCGGTGCCGGCCCGAAGCTGCTCCACACCAGGTGCTCGGTGCGCACCGGCGCCCCGGTCACCGGGATCGCGACCAGGTCCGGGAACTGGTCGACGAAGGCGGAGGCGAGCAGCGCGACCGCGAGACCCTCGCGCAGGATCCGCGCCATCAGCAGCATGTCCGCGACCTCGAAGGCGACCTCGCGGGTCAGCCCCGCCCGCTCGAACGCGAGGTCGCTCTGCTGGCGGCCCGGGCTGGTCGCCGGGAAGTCGACGAAGGTCTCCTCCGCGAGCCGCTCCAGCCGGACCCGGCGCCGGGAGGCCAGCGGATGGCGGGGCGCGACGACGGCGCGGTGCTGGTCGCGCGGGAAGACGTGCCCGGCGACGCCGGAGGGGACTCGCCCCTCGGGCAGCCCGAGGAACGCGAGGTCGAGCGAGCCCTCCGCCACCCGGCGCACGAGGGTGTCGCTGCTCGCGCTCTCGAACCGGACCCGGACACCGGGGTGGTGGGAGCGGAACTCCCGCAACGCTGCAGGCACGTCGACCGCTGCGACCGTCGGGATCACCCCGATGGACAGCGGTCCACGGATCTCGCCGACCGCCGCGGCGACCTCGGCGGCGGCGCGGTCGGCGGCGTCGAGGCACTGCCGGGCGACGGGGAGGAAGGCCTCGCCGGCAGGCGTGAGGCGGACCTGCCGACTGGTCCGGTGGAACAGGCGCGCGCCCAGCTCCTGCTCGAGCCGGGCGACCTGGTGGCTCAGCGCCGACTGCACGACGAAGCACCGCTCCGCCGCGCGGGTGAAGCTGCCGAGCTCGGCCACCGCCACGACGTACCGCATCTGCTGGAGCTCCACGAGATCAATCGTGCAGCACGATCGATCTCATGAAAAGCATGCGTTGGACTCATGGCTCGGAAGCGAGCACCGTGGAGGCATGACCTCCTCCACCCTCGCCGCTCCCGGCTCGCCGGCACCCGCCAGCACCTCCCCCGCCGTCGACCCGGGTCGCGCCGGCCTCACCGCGCTGACCGCGCTCGCGCCGGTGGTGTGGGGCACGACGTACCTCGTCACCACCGAGCTCCTCCCGGCCGGCCACCCGCTCTTCGCCGGCCTGCTGCGCGCCCTGCCCGCCGGCCTCCTGCTGCTCGTCGTGCTGCGGCGGCTGCCGCAGGGGGTGTGGTGGTGGCGGACGCTCGTGCTCGGCGCCCTCAACATCGGCGTCTTCTTCCCGCTGCTCTTCGTCGCCGCCGAACGGCTGCCGGGCGGCGTCGCCGCCACCGTCGGCGCGATCCAGCCCCTCCTGGTGGTCGCCCTGGCGCTGCCCGTGCTCGGCGAGCGGCCCACCACGCCGCGGGTGGGGTGGGCCGTCGCCGGCGCCGCCGGCGTCGCGCTGGTGGTGCTGAACCCGGCCGCCGACCTCGACGCCCTCGGCCTGCTCGCCGGCGCCGGTGCCGCGCTCTCGATGGCTGCGGGCCTCGTGCTGACCCGCCGCTGGGGCCGCCCCGAGGGCACCTCCTCCCCCGTCCTGGTCAGCTGGCTGCTCACCGCCGGCGGCCTGGTCCTGCTGCCCGCCACCGTCCTCGTCGAGGGCGCGCCGCCCGCGGTCGACGGCGGCGCGGCCSCSGSCTACCTGTGGCTCGGCGGCGTCGGCGGCCTGGCGGCGTACCTGCTGTGGTTCCGCGGCGTCGGCCGCCTGCCCGTCGCCTCCACCGCCCTGCTCGGCCTGCTCTCCCCGATCGTCGCCGCCACCCTCGGCTGGCTCGTGCTGGGCCAGGACCTCCGCCCCGTCCAGCTCGCCGGCTTCGCCCTCGCCCTCGCCGCCATCCTCGGCGGCCAGCTCGCCACCGGCGAGCGGCGGTGACGCGCACGGTAGGCCCTCGGGCACGGGAACGAGCACGGGCACGGACACGGGCCCGGCTCGACCACCGGGCGTCCGATCACGCCGTCCCGGGCAGTCAGCGGGTGACGTGGTCGAGCAGCTCGGCGCTGGCGCGGGCGGCGGCCCCGGCGTCGCCGCGGCGGACGGCCTCGAGGACGGCGTCGTGCTCGGGGAGCATCGCGGGGTAGCCCCGGGTCGGGTCGTCGATGCTGGCGCGCAGGGTCTCGACGAGGCCGCCGTAGAGCTCGCTGAGCAGCGGGTTGTGGGCGGCGGTGACCACGGCGACGTGGAAGGCGNNAGCCGATCGAGGGCGGCCAGGTCGTCGTCGGTACGACGCTGGGCGGCCAGCGCAGCGGCGCGCACCTCGATCGCCTGGCGCACCTCCAGCAGGTGCAGCGCGTCGACCCGCTCGACCTGGCGGCGCATCAGCGCCTGCACCTCGGTGGTCGCGGCGACGTAGGTCCCGTCGCCGCGGCGCACCTCGAGCACCCCGACGTGAGCGAGCGCCTTGACCGCCTCGCGGACGGTGTTGCGGCTGACCCCGAGGGTCGCGGCCAGCGCCGGCTCGGGCGGGATCCGGGTGCCGACGGACCACTCACCGCTCGCCAGCAGGCGACGCATCCCGTCGATCGCCTGGTCGACGAGGGAGGTGGGGGTGGCGGGCGCGAGGGGCATCCATTCGTCCAATCATCCGATGTCTGTCATGCTAGGGGACGTGCCCGACGTCGTCCACCCGACCCCGAGCCGCCCGACCAGCAGGCCACGCCGCGGCGGGCTCGGCCTGGTGGTCGCGGTCCTGCTCGTCTCGGTCAACCTGCGCATCGCCGTCACCAGCCTCGGCGCGCTGCTCGACCGGCTCGGCGAGATGGGCGTCTCCCCCACCACGCAGGGCGTCCTCACGTCCCTGCCCGTGCTGTGCTTCGCGATCGTCGGCGCCACGGCGATGGCGGTGACCCGCCGGGTCGGCGTCGACCGCGGCCTGGCGATCGCGCTGCTCGTGCTCACCGCCGGGCTCGTGCTGCGCGTGCTCGACGGCACCCCGGCCCTGCTGGCGGGCACCTTCGTCGCCTGCGCCGGCATCGCGCTCGCCAACGTGCTGATCCCTGCGATCGTCAAGGAGCACTTCCCGGGCCGGGTCGGCGCACTGACCGGCGCCTACACCGCGTTCCTCTCGATCGGCTCCGCGGCGGGCGCCGCGCTCGCCGTGCCCCTCACCAACGCCACCGGCTCCTGGCGCCTCGGGCTGGGCCTGTGGGCCGTCGTCGCGCTCGCGGCCGCGCTGGCGTGGGCGCCCTTCGCGCGCGGCGGCGCCGAGCGCCGCTCGACCCAGCGCGGCGCACCGATGTGGCGCCACCCGACGGCGTGGGCGGTCACCGTCCTGTTCGGCACCCAGTCGCTCTACGCCTACGTGATGATGAGCTGGCTGCCCAGCGTGTACGTCGACGCGGGGTTCAGCGAGGAGGCCGCCGGCGTGCTGCTCGCGGTCAGCATCATGATCGGCGTCCCGTTCTTCTTCGTCGTCCCCAGCATCGCCGGACGGATGCGGCAGCAGGGCCCGCTGATCGCCGGCCTCACCGGGCTCACCGTCCTCGGCTGGACCGGGCTGTGGGTCGCGCCGGAGCAGGGCGCGTGGCTGTGGGCGGCGCTGCTCGGCGCCGGCGGCTCGGTCTTCCCGGTCGTGCTGCTCTGCTTCGCCCTGCGCACCTCGACCTCGGCCGACACCGCCGCGCTGTCGACGATGGGCCAGAGCGTCGGCTACCTGATCGCGGCCGGCGGCCCCTTCCTCGTCGGGGTGCTGCACCACGCGACCGACGGCTGGGCCGTGCCGTGCGCGCTGCTCGTCGGCCTCGGCGTCGTGCAGGTGGGTGCCGGGTTGCTCGCCGGCCGACCGGTGACCATCGACGCACCGGCCGGTCCCGCTGCGAGCCAGGTCAGGACCGGTCCAGCGCGCTGACCAGCACCGCCAGCGCCTGGTCCAGCTCGGCGTCGCTCGGCCCGCCGAAGCCGACGACCAGCCCGCTGAGCCGCGCCGTGCGGCAGTAGTCGCGCAGCAGGTTGACCCGGAAGCCCGCCCGCTCCGCGGCCGCCCGGGCGCGGACCGCCCGGGCGTGCGGCAGCAACCACGTCGAGTACATGCCCGCCACCGGGCCGGCCAGCTCGGCGAAGGGCTCCAGCGCCGCCACCACCCGCGGCGCCCGCTCGGCGTAGACCCGGCGGGCGGAGCGGACCACCGCGTCGACGTACCCGTCGCGCAGCAGGGTGACCATCGCCCGCTGCACGGGCCACGCCGGGGCGTCGTGGGTGAGCGAGCGGTGCGCGTCGTAGGCATCGAGCAGCGCGTCCGGTACGACGCTCCAGCCCAGCCGCAAGGACGGCGAGATCGCCTTCGACGCGGTGCCGAGGTAGGCCACCCGCTCGCGGTCGAGGGTGGCCAGCGCCGGCACCGGCGCGACGTCGTAGCGGAACTCGGAGTCGTAGTCGTCCTCCACCACCAGCGCGCCGTCGCGTCGGGCCGTGGCAACCAGGACGAGCCGGTCGGCCGCCGGCATGACCCGGCCAAGCGGGTGCTGGTGGGCGGGGGTGACGTAGGCCGCCGCACACCCGGCGAGGTCGTGGACCGGCTCGAGCGCGGGCAGGTCGCGCACCTCGCGGCCGGACTCGCGCACCGTGGCGACGGCGGCGCGGTAGCCGGGGTCCTCGACCGCGACCGGCTCGCGCGGCAGGACGGCGAGCAGGTGCCGCAGCCCGGCGCCGGTGCCGCTGGTGACGCGCACCTGGTCGGCGTCGACAGCCAGGCCGCGGGTGCGGCCGAGCCGCTCGGCGACCAGTGCGCGCAGCTCCGGCAGCCCGCGCGGGTCGTCGTACCCCCGCGGCGGCGTCGCCGACGACACCTCGCGCCACGCCCGCCGCCACACCGCGGCGTGCCGCGGGTCGACCCACGGCGTGCCGGCGTCCATCATCACCAGCTCCCGCTCCGCCCGAGGGGTACGACGGCGCGCCGGTCGCGCCAGCCCCGCCGCACGACCGCCCGGGCCGCCCGCGACCCAGGTGCCGGCACCGCGGCGGGCCTCGAGCCGGGCCTCCCACATCTGGCCCTCGGGGCCCCAGCCGCCGGGGCGCGAGCGGAAGTCCCGGGCCTCGAGCCAGCCCTCGGCGAGCAGCTGGTCGAAGGCCTGCTCGACGACCGACCGGGAGACGCCGAGGTCCGCTGCGAGCCGGCGCGAGGCCGGCATCCGGTCGCCCGGGGCGAGGCCTCCGTCGAGCACCAGCTGGCGGACCCGGTCGGCGAGCTGGGTGCCGAGCGGGCGCGGGTCGGCCCGGTCGAGCCGGACAGGGAGGGTGCTCATTGGCCTGCCGAACTTGTCGAGAACTGGCCCGGGACAACAGGCCACTTGGCGCGCACCATGGTGCCATGACCACGCCCCCGACCGCACCGCCGTCCCACCAGTCCCTGCCGCCGCTCGAGCCGACCGCCCGCACCCGGGTGACCCGCGGCCGCAACCGCGCGGTCACCGATCGTGCCGCGCTGCTGGACCTGCTCGCCGACGGCCTGGTCGCCCACCTGGGCGTCACCGTCGGGGACCACCCGGTCGTGCTGCCCACGGCCTACGCGGTCGACCCCGACGGGCCGGACGAGGGTGGCAGCCTCTACGTGCACGGATCGGTCGCCGCCCGCTGGTTGTGCGGGTCCGTGGGCGCGACGGTGTGCGTCACGGTGACCGAGCTCGACGGGCTGGTCGCCGGCCGCTCGGCCTTCCACCACTCGATGAACTACCGGTCCGCGGTCGTCATCGGCCGGCCCCGGCTCGTCGACGACCCGGCGGAGCGGCAGCACGCGCTCGACCTCCTCGTCGACCACATGATCCCGGGCCGGTCGGCGACCCTGCGACCGAGCACGCGCAAGGAGCTGGCCGCCACCGCGGTGCTGGCGGTGCCGCTGCACGAGGCGTCGATGAAGGCCCGCGCCGGCGGGCCGGTCGACGAGCCGGAGGACGTCGCCGCGGGGGTCTGGGGCGGGCACGTGCCGGTGCGCCGCGAGCTCGGGCCCGTCGTACCGGCCGGGGACAACCTGCCGGGGCTCAGCGTCCCGGCGGACGTCGCAGGCCGGACTCGATCGCGAACACGACCAGCTGCGCCCGGTCCCGCGCCTGCAGCTTGACCATCGCCCGGCTCACGTGGGTGCGCACGGTGTCCGGGCTGACGACCAGCGCGTCGGCGATCTCGGCGTTGGACATGCCGGTCGCCACCCAGCCGAGCACCTCGCGCTCGCGCTCGGTGAGGTCGCCCAGGCGCGGGTGCGGCCGCTCGGCGCGGCTGGCACCGAAGTGGTCGATCACCCGGCGGGTGACCGACGGCGCGAGCAGGGAACCGCCCTCGGCGACGACCCGCACCGCGTCCAGCAGCGCGGTCGGCTCGGCGTCCTTGAGCAGGAAGCCGCTGGCGCCGTTGCGCAGCGCCTCGAAGACGTACTCGTCGAGCTCGAAGGTGGTCAGCACGACCACCCGCACGTCCGCGAGCGTCGGGTCGGCGGCGACCTCGCCCAGCAGCGCCAGCCCGTCCATCACCGGCATCCGGACGTCGCAGAGCACGACGTCGGGGCGGGTACGACGCAGCAACGCCAGGCCCTCACGCCCGTCGCCAGCCTCCCCCACCAGCTCGAGGTCGGGCTCCGCGTCGACGAGGGTGGCCAGGCCCATCCGCACCAGTGGCTGGTCGTCGACCAGCGCCACCCGGACCGGCGCACCGGCCGCCGTCATGCGGGCAGCACCGCCGCGACCTCGAAGCCCCCGCCGGTCGCCGGCCCGGCGCGGAAGCTGCCACCGACCGCGGCCACCCGGGCGCGCATCCCGCTGATGCCCATGCCCTCATCCTGCACCGCACCGCCCCGGCCGTCGTCGGAGACGCGCAGCGCCACGGTCTCGGCGCCGCGTTCCCAGGTGACCAGCGCGGTGCTGGCGAACGCGTGGCGCAGCACGTTCGTCAGCGCCTCCTGGAGGAGCGCGTACGCCGTCTCGCCGACCGCCGGGTCGAGGACGCCCGGGTCGCCGAGCACCTCGACGCGCAGCCCGGCGGCGCGGACGCGATCCACCAGCGCCGGGATCGCCTCCGCGCCGGGGGCGGGACGCCACGGAGCAGGCTCCCCGGCCATCGTCGCGAGCTCGGTGCGCAGCGCGTCGAGGGCCTCACGGCTCGTCGTCCGGATCGCCTCGAGGCTCTCCCGCGCCTTGGCCGGGTCACGGTCCAGCACGTGCAGGGCGACCCCGGCCTGCATGGCGATCACCGCCAGCCCGTGTCCGACGCCGTCGTGCAGGTCCTGCGCCATCCGCAGCCGCTCCTCGGCCGCCGCCCGCGTCGTGCGGTCCACCCGCGCGCTGCGGCCGTGGCGCAAGGAGGTCCCGATGGCGGTCGCGGCAGCGACCAGGGCACCCACCCCGATGCCCTGCCAGGTGCCGACGACGACGTCGTCCCACCGCAGCCCGCGTACGAGCAGGCCGGCCCACAGCAGCACCGCTGCCGCACCCAGCACGGGCAGCCACCCGCGCACCGGCCGACCGGTCGCGAGCACGAAGGCGCCGACGATGAGCGCGAAGAAGATCGGCCCGTTCTCGCCCCCGACGGCGAAGTAGCCGCCGGACAGCGCGCCGGTCGCGAGCAGGCCCGTCGGCCAGCGGTCCAGGGCGAGCAGCGACAGCGCCGCCGCCGCGGCGAGCACGACGGCGAGGAACCGCGCGGCCACGCCGGGGTCGACCACCCCGCCCGGACCGAGGTTGGTGCCGGCCGAGCCGCCGATGATGACCACCGCGACCGGGACCAGCCACCAGCGCCGTGCGAGCCACGTGTTCGTGTCCATGCACCGAACGTAGGCGAGTCGACGGCCGACGTCGTACGACGAGGAGAGCCTCCGCCCTACGCAGGCTTGCGTACGTCGACGCCTCCTGCCGGCGGACGCGCCGGACGCCGTCGGCCCGCAGGGTGGAGCCATGGACGACATGGCACCCACGGTGGCCTCCACCGACAACCTCACCAGGGTCTACGGCGACCGGGTCGCCGTCGACCGCGTCACCATGACCGTGCGGCGCGGGGAGGTCTACGGCTTCCTCGGACCGAACGGGGCCGGCAAGACGACGACCCTGCGCATGCTGCTCGGCCTGGTCCGGCCCACCTCGGGTTCGGCGTACGCCACCTCCCCGGTGGGCGCGCTGATCGAGGGGCCGGGCTTCTTCCCCTACCTGTCCGGGCGCGCGAACCTGCGCACCCTCGCCCGGCACCGCGGCTTCGACGACGCCGAGGTGGAGCGCGTGCTCGAGCGGGTCGACCTCGCCTCGCGCGCCGACGACCGGTTCAAGGGCTACTCCCTCGGCATGAAGCAGCGCCTCGGCGTCGCGGCCGCGCTGCTCGGCGACCCCGAGCTCGTCGTCCTCGACGAGCCGACCAACGGCCTCGACCCCGCCGGGATGGCGGACATGCGCGCCCTCGTCGTCGACCTCGCGCGCGGCGGCCAGACCGTGCTGCTGTCCAGCCACCTGCTGGCGGAGGTGCAGGAGATCTGCGACCGCGTGGCGATCATCCACGAGGGCCGGCTCCTGCACGAGGGCAGCGTGGCCGAGCTGCGCGGCGGCGTGTCCCTGCGCGTGCGGGCCGCCCCGGAGGACGAGGCGCTGGCGGTCGCGATGCGGCTCGCCGGCGACGACGGCGTCGCCCGCACCCCGGACGGGGCGCTGCAGCTGGCCCTCCGTCCCGAGCGGGCGCCCCGGGTCGTGCGCGACCTCGTCGCCGCCGGCGTCGACGTGCACGAGGTCACCGCCGTCGAGCGCAGCCTCGAGGACGTCTTCTTCGAGATGACCACCCACCACGTGACCAGCCCGACCGACCCGTCCAGCCACCACACCACCGAGGAGGTGCCGGCATGAGCACCACCGCCGCCACGCGACCCACCGCACCGAGCGCCCGCACGGGCGCCGTGACCGCGACCGTCCGCAGCACCCGCGCCGAGCTGCTCCGGCTGCGCGCCTGGCCGGCCGTGTGGATCACGCTCGGCGCCTGGCTCGCGCTGAGCCTGATGTTCGGCTACCTGTTCACCTACCTGTCGTACACGACCGGCGACCCGGGGTTCGCGGACGAGGGCACCACGCGGGAGCAGCAGCTCGCCGAGCTGCTGCCCACCGCGGTGCCCGACGTCTTCCTGCAGGGCATGCCGATGTTCGGCGGCGCGCTGATGDTGGTGCTCGGCGCACTGGTCGCCGGCAGTGGCTACGGCTGGGGCACCTGGAAGACGGTGTTCTCCCAGGGGGTACGCCGTGGTCCCGCCGTGGTCGGCTCCGCCCTCGCGCTGAGCGCGTTCGTCGTAGCGACCCTGCTGGTCACCCTCGCCTTCGACCTTGGCGTCTCCCTGGTCATCACCGCCAGCGAGGGCCACGACGTCGTGCTGCCCTCGACCGGCGCGGTCGTCGAGTCGCTCGGCGTCGGCTTCCTCGTGCTGGAGACGTGGGCGCTGGTCGGCTTCGCCCTCGGCACCCTCGCCCGCGGCCCCGCGCTCTCCGTGGGGCTCGGCCTGGTCTGGGCGCTGGTGGTCGAGAACCTGCTGCGCGGCGTCGGACAGCTGCTCGGCTGGGTCGAGGCGCTCACCGAGGTGCTGCCCGGCACCGCCGCCGGGTCCCTGGTCGGCGCCCTCGTCGGGGCCGGTGAGGGCGACGGCACGCCCGGTGTGCTCGACACCGTCCCGGCCACCCGGGCCGCCCTCACCCTGGTCGCGTACGTCGTCGTGGCGCTCGTGCTGAGCGCCGCCCTGGTCCGCCGGCGCGACGTCTCCTGACCCACCGACCGCACTGGCCGCGCGGGCCGCACCAAGGCTTTACCGGTGCAGATGTTTGAGAGCCCTCGCGGCGGGAAGTGGCAGGACCGGAGCTGAGCGGCCATCTCGGGGCCGCTCAGACCGGCGAGTCGAACCTCTCAGATCCGCTTGCCGAAGCAGCGCGACAGCTCGTGGCCGGCGTAGTAGCCGAAGTCGGGGACCTCGACGTAGCCCTCACTGAGGTAGAGGCTGATCGCCTCCGGCTGCTTGAGGCCGGTCTCGAGGACGGCGAGGTCGTGCCCGGCAGCCGCAGCCGTCGCCTCCAGCTCACGCAGCACCATCCGCGCCAGGCCGCGGTTGCGGGCCTCCGGCACGACGTACATCCGTTTCACCTCGACCGCGGACGTGCCGCCGAGCTCGCGGACCGGGGAGCGGCGCCAGGCGCCGGTGGCGACCGGTGTCGCGCCGTCGTACCCGACGAGGAAGAGGCCCTCCGGCGGGTCGAAGACGGTCGGGTCGATCGGCGCCTCGTCGGGCGAGCCGTAGCGCTCGGCGTACTCCTGCTGGACGCGGTCGACCAGCAGGGTGGCGTCGGCGTGGAGGTAGCCGACCGGACGGAGCTCGAGCGAGGCTTGCATGGCGAAACCGGTTTAGCACCGGCGTCACCTGCCTGTCACACTGGTTTCACCCCTGACAACGTCGTCAGCCTCACTCTGCTCGCACCGATGAGAAGGTTGACCACGTGACCGACATCCAGATCCCCGCCGACCTCAAGCCCGCCGACGGCCGCTTCGGGGCGGGGCCGTCGAAGATCCAGACCAGCCACCTCGACGCGCTGGCCGCGACGGGCGACTCGCTGATGGGGACCTCGCACCGCCAGGCGCCGGTCAAGGACACGGTCGGTCGCGTGCTGCAGGGCCTCGCCGACCTGTTCACGCTGCCCGAGGGCTACGAGGTCGTCCTCGGCAACGGCGGCGCCACGGCCTTCTGGGACATCGCCGCCTTCGGCCTGATCGAGAAGAAGTCGCAGCACCTGTCGTTCGGCGAGTTCTCCAGCAAGTTCGCCGCGTCGGTCAAGGCCGCCCCCTGGCTCGACGAGCCGTCCGTCATCACGGCCGAGCCCGGCTCGCGCCCCGAGGCCGTCGCCGAGGAGGGCGTCGACGTCTACGGCTGGGCGCACAACGAGACCTCGACCGCCGTGATGGCCCCGGTCGTGCGCCCCGCGGGCGCCGCCGACGACGCGCTCGTCCTCATCGACGCCACCTCGGGCGCCGGCGGCCTGCCCGTCGACCTCGCCGAGACCGACGTCTACTACTTCGCGCCGCAGAAGTGCTTCGCCTCCGACGGCGGCCTGTGGTTCGGCATCTTCAGCCCGCGGGCGCTCGAGCGCGCCGAGCGGATCGCCGCCTCGGACCGCTACGTCCCGCCGTTCTTCGACCTGCACACCGCGATCGACAACAGCCGGAAGAACCAGACCTACAACACCCCGTCGGTCGCCACCCTCTTCCTGATGGCCGAGCAGCTCGACTGGATGAACAGCCAGGGCGGCCTCAAGGGCATGGTCGAGCGGACCACCGCCTCCTCCGACGCGCTCTACGGATGGGCCGAGCGGACGTCGTACACGACGCCGTACGTCGCCGACCCCAGCCACCGCTCGCTCGTCATCGGCACCGTCGACTTCGACGACGCCATCGACGCCGCCCAGGTCGCGAAGGTGCTGCGCGCCAACGGGATCGTCGACACCGAGCCCTATCGCAAGCTCGGCCGCAACCAGCTCCGGATCGCGATGTACCCCGCGGTCGACCCCGCCGACGTCGAGGCGCTGACGCGGTCGATCGACTACGTGGTGGAGCGGCTGGGCTGAGCCTCGGTGGGTGGGGGTTTCACCACCTGGGTGGTGAAACCCCTGCCTGGCGCAGGAAATCCGGGCCGGATCGGCGAGTTTCGTGTGCCCAGTCCCGTAGTTTCACCACCTGGGCGGTGAAACCCCGCCCCGCCAGCCCCCGCACAACCCTCAGGCCATCACGTCCACCCGAGGGGCTCCGAGCGCGACCATCAGGTCGCGTCGGGCCTCCCCGGTCACGGCGCCCGGCGTGGAGAGGGCCTCGGCGACGGAGCGCCGGAGGTCCTTGGCCTCGTGGAAGTGGTGGAGGGCGGCAGAGCGCCACTCCTCGATGTCCGGCCCCATCTCCGGCATCGGGTCCACGACGACGGGCGTGCGGAGGACGAAGGCCCCGCACAGGAGCGCGAACCCGGTCAGCAGCACCGCGGTGGTCAGCTCGATCGGCATGGTCGTCTCCTCTTCTCCTCGCCTGCGTCGGTGACCGGACCAACGCGGGTCCGCAGGGGAGGTGACGATCGGACGACGAAATCGGGACGAAGTCCCGATCACCCGCCGGAGGCGTTCAGAGGCGCCCCGCGACGAGCTCGTACGACGACCGGCCGAACGCGACGATGCGGGCGAGCTCGACCTGCGTGGGGGTGCCGCGCAGGGTCTCGAGGGCGGCGTCGACCGCGTCCTCCTTCGGCCAGCCGTAGATGCCGGCGCTGACGAGCGGGAAGGCGAGGCTGCGGGCGCCGAGCTCGTCGGCGACCTCGAGGGCACGGCGGTAGCAGGAGGTCAGCAGACGGCGGTCGGTCTGCCCGATGCGGTAGTTCGGGCCGACGACGTGGATCACCCACCGGGCGGGCATGTCGCCGGCGGTGGTCCAGCCGGCGTCGCCGGTGGCGAGCCCGTCCGGGAAGCGTCGTACGCAGTCCTCGAGCACCGCCGGGCCGCCCGCCTGGTGGATGGCACCGTCGACGCCGCCACCGCCACGCATGCGGGAGTTCGCTGCGTTCACGACCGCATCGACGCGCTGCTGGGTGATGTCGCCCTCGACGACCTCGATCTCCATGCCTGTCCCCTTCACTCGACCGTGCGGAGCCGCACCCGGCACGGTCCGCCCTCGACCAGGCCCTCCGCGGTGCGCACCGACTTCTTCACCGGCAGCACGAACGTCTTCTGCTCGGCGCTGGGGAAGACCGACGTGCGCCACGTGCTCGCACCGATGGTCACCTCGACGCGGACGCTGCCGAAACCCTTGCGCGGCGCGACGTCGTCGATCGCGTCGGACACCTCGAACGGCAGGCTGACGAAGAACCAGCTGCTGCCCGCCTGGTCGCGCGCCTCCCAGCGCCACAGGTCCGCGGTGAACGCGAAGTCCTCATCCACGCGGCCGATCCTGTCAGCGACCTCCGACAAGGCGCAGCGTCGCCCGCTCCAGCGCGGCCCGGCGGGCATCGGGGTCCACGTCCTCGCCGGAGGTACGACGCACGGCCGCCCGGATGGTCCGGTCCGCCTCGTAGGCGTCGACCACCCGCGGGTCGACGTACGCGCTGCGGGCCAGGGCCGGCGTGTTGCCGAGGAACTCCGACACCTCCCGCATGGCCGAGGCGATCGCCCGCTTCCGTGCGGTCTTCGACGACTCCGACGCCGGGGGCGCCTCGGCGAGGGCGGCCGCGGCGAGCACGGTGCCGTGCCAGGTGCGGAAGTCCTTCGCCGACACGTCGAGCCCGCTGACGTTGCGGAGGTACTCGTTCACGTCGGTGCCGGTGACGTCCAGCAGCCGCGTGTCCTTGCGGCGACGCCGGCGCCGCTTGTCGAGCGCCTCGACCGCGACCTGGTCGTCGATCTCCACGTGGTGCTCGACGCCGGACTTGCCGGTGAACTCGAAGACCAGCTTCTCCTTCCGGCGACGCACGTGCTGCCGCTCGAGCGTGGTGAGCCCGACCGAGCCGTACTCCTCGGCGTAGATGTCGTTGCCGATGCGGAAGCAGCCCAGGTCGATGAGCCGTACGGCGAGGGCGCAGGTCGCCTTCTGCCCGAGGTCGTCCTCGCCGAGGTCGGCGAGCACCTCCTCGCGGATGCGCGGCAGGCGGCGGCCGAGCTTCACCACCCGGCGGTGCTTCTCGTCGCTGCGCCGGGTCACCCAGTCCGGGTGGTAGATGTACTGGCGGCGGCCGGCGTCGTCGGTGCCGACAGCCTGCAGGTGCCCGTTGGGGAACGGGCAGATCCAGACGTCGGTCCACGCCGGCGGGATCACCAGCGCCTTGCACCGCTCGACGTCCTCCGGATCGAGGCGCGCGCCGGACTGGTCGAGGTGCACGAAGCCACGCCCGGCACGGCGCCGGATCCAGCCCGGCTGGTCGGGTGAGCTGCGACGGAGACGGACCACGCAGGACAGGTATCCAGTGCGGCTGGTTCCAGCCGTCCGCCCGTGCGTGACCATGCGCACCGTAGCGGTCGCACACGCGTTTGTGGTTAGGTCTTGTCGGGTCGTGACATCCGTCGGCTGTTCGTGGGGAACGTGACGGGACGTTCCCGGCGGCCCACCAGGAGGTGCCCTCCCCGTGTGGGAGTTCATCAGTGAAAGACGCGCCAGTCTGGCCTTCGACGCCTACCAGCACACGAGCCTCGTGCTCCAGTGCGTGCTCCTCGCGACGGTGATCGCCGTCGTCGCCGCTGCCCTCATCACCCGCGCCCCGCGGCTCGAGCCGGTGGCCAACGCGGTGTCCGCGATCGGCCTCACCCTGCCGTCCCTGGCGCTGATCGGCCTGCTGATCCCGCTCTCGGGGCTGGGCACGACCACCGCCGTCGTGGCGGTGACCTTCTACGCCGTGATGCCGATCCTGCGCAACGCCGTGGTCGGCTTCGCGCAGGTCGATGCCACGCTTCTGGAGTCCGCACGCGGCATGGGGATGTCGGAGCTGCGGACGCTGACGCGCATCCGGCTGCCGCTCGCCTGGCCGGTGATCCTCGCCGGGGTCCGGGTCTCCACCCAGATGTCGATGGGCGTCGCGGCGATCGCGGCGTACGTCATCGGCCCCGGCCTCGGCAAGTACATCTTCACCGGGCTCGCCACCGACGGCGGGGCGAACTCCGTCAACAACGCCGTCGTCGGCACGTTCGGCATCGTGCTGATCGCGCTCGTCGCCGACGCACTGCTCCTGCTCCTGGGCCGCCTGACGATCTCGAAGGGAATCCGCGCATGACCACCACCGAGGGTGCACCCGACGACACCGCCCACAACGACGACACCTCCCGCGAGATCAGCGGTGCGGAGCTGGTGCTGACCGACGTCGTCAAGAAGTACCCCGGCCAGAAGACGGCCGCGGTCGAGGGCCTGTCCCTCACCATCCCCGCCGGCGAGATCGTGATGTTCATCGGGCCGTCCGGCTGCGGCAAGACGACCTCGCTGAAGATGATCAACCGGCTGATCGAGCCGACGTCCGGCACGATCACCATCGACGGCAAGGACATCCGCCAGCAGGACGAGAACGAGCTGCGTCGCCACATCGGCTACGTCATCCAGGGCGGCAGCCTGTTCCCGCACATGACGGTGGAGAAGAACATCGCCATCGTGCCGAGGCTGCTCGGCTGGGACGCCGACCGCATCGAGGAGCGGGTCACCGACCTGCTCGACCTGGTCGGCCTCGAGCCGGCGCGCTACCGCCACCGCTACCCGCGCGAGCTCTCCGGCGGCCAGCAGCAGCGCGTCGGCGTGGCCCGCGGCCTCGCGGCCGACCCGCCGGTGATCTTGATGGACGAACCCTTCGGTGCGGTCGACCCGATCACCCGGCAGCGGCTGCAGGACGAGCTGCTCAGCATCCAGCGCGAGCTGCGCAAGACGATCGTCTGCGTCACGCACGACATCGACGAGGCGATCAAGCTCGGCGACCGGATCCTGATCCTCCAGGAGGGCGCGAGGATCGCGCAGTACGACACCCCGGAGACCATCCTCAGCGCGCCGGCCAACGACTTCGTCGCCGACTTCGTCGGCGCCGGCTCGTCGCTGAAGGCGCTCAGCCTGGCCCGGGTCTCCGACGTCGAGCTCCGCCAGCCCACCACCGCACGCGTCGGCGAGTCGACCGCGGAGGCGCGCAAGAGGGCCGAGGCGAACGGCGACACCGCCGTCGTCGTCCTCGACGACCGCGGCCGGCCACGCGGTTGGCCGTGGCTGCGGCAGCTGCGCGGGGAGACGATCATCGTCCCCGACCACGAGGTCAACGACGTCGACGAGCGGTCCACGCTCAACGACGCGCTCGACACGATGCTGTCGAGCAGCCACGGCGCCGCGATCGTCACCGGGCGCCGCGGCCAGTACCTCGGCGTGGTCGACTTCGCCGCGGTCACCGAGCAGATCCGCGCGATGGAGGAGCAGGCCGGTGGCTGAGCCCACGACCGTCACGCCCACCGCGCCCGCGACCGAGTCCGCGCCCCGCGGCCGGCTGACCCGCGAGGCCCTGCTGATGCTGGTCCTGCCGCCCGTCGTCGTGCTGCTGGTCTTCGGCGCCTGGGTCTGGTGGCGCCAGACCACCGACCTGGACGTCATCGAGGCCAACCAGCTGCGCTGGTCGGAGATCCGCTCGCTGCTCGTCGAGCACGTCCAGCTCACCGTCGTGACCTCGCTGATCGTCGTCGGCATCGCCGTCCCGCTCGGCATCGTGCTCACCCGCCGTGCCTTCCGCGCCGCGGCGCCGGTGGTCGTCGGCATCGCGAACGCCGGCCAGGCCGCGCCGTCGGTCGGCCTCATCGTGCTGCTGTTCCTGTGGCTCAACGACTGGCTCAGCGGCTTCTGGATCGCGGTGATCGCGCTGAGCCTCTACGGCATCCTGCCGGTGCTGCGCAACACGATCACCGGCATCGAGGGGGTCGACCCGACCCTCGTCGAGGCCGGACGCGGGGTCGGCATGACGACCTTCGGGACGCTGTTCCGCATCGAGCTGCAGCTCGCGCTGCCGGTGATCATGGCCGGCGTCCGTACGTCGCTGGTGCTGGTCGTCGGCACCGCCTCGCTCGCGTGCTTCATCAACGCCGGCGGGCTCGGCGAGATGATCATCACCGGCATCACCCTGTTCAAGTACTCCCTGATGATCTCCGGCGCCCTGCTCGTCGCACTGCTCGCGCTCGTCTTCGAGTGGCTGGGACGGGTGCTGGAGCTGCTGACCCGACCGAGGGGCATCTGACATGCGCATGCTGCGGAAGGCCGCCGGTGCCGCACTGATGGCGCTGTGCCTGGTGGCGACGCTCACCGGCTGCGGCCTGGGCACCGCGGGCGGACGGATCCTGTCCGGCTCGCTCTCCGGGCCGGTCGAGGACGTCGAGTCGCTGGAGGGGCTGCACATCGGTGTCGGCTCCAAGAACTTCAGCGAGAACATCATCCTCGGCAAGATGGCGATCAGCCTGCTCGCCTCGGCCGGCGCCGACGTCACCGACCTCACCAACATCCCCGGCTCCGCGTCCGCGCGGGAGGCCCACCTGCAGGGCCAGATCGACGCGATGTGGGAGTACACCGGCACCGGGTGGATCGCCTACCTCGGCGAGGAGAAGCCGATCCCGGACGAGCAGGAGCAGTACGAGGCCGTCCGCAAGCGCGACCTCGACGAGAACCAGCTGGTCTGGCTGCCGCCGGCACCGATGAACAACACCTACGGCTTCGCGATGACCCAGGCGACGAAGAAGAAGCTCGGCATCAGCAAGCTCTCGGAGCTGCCCACGGTGCCGGTCGAGGAGCGCACCTTCTGTGTCGAGTCGGAGTTCACGAACCGCCCCGACGGCCTGCCCGGGATGCTGAAGACCTACGGCGTCCCGCAGGGCCGGCCCAACGGCGTGCCGGACGGGAACCTGAAGACCTTCCAGACCGGTGCGATCTACAGCGCCACCGACGCCGGCAAGTGCAACTTCGGCGAGGTGTTCACCACCGACGGCCGGATCAAGGCGCTCGACCTCGTCGTGCTCGAGGACGACAAGCAGTACTTCCCGAAGTACAACGTCTCCCTCGTGGTCCGCGAGGAGGTCCTCGACGACTACCCCCAGATCGCCGACCTGTTCGCGCCGGTCTCCGAGGAGCTCACCGACGAGGAGCTCATCGAGCTCAACGCACGGGTCGACGTCGACGGCGAGGAGGCCGTCGACGTGGCCTGGGAGTGGCTGGTCGAGAAGGGGTTCGTCACCGAGGAGTGACGCTCGGTGGCCCGGCTGCCAGCGGCTGGCAGGTCAGCGGCCGGTCCGTCAGCGGGGGCGCAGCGAGCGCAGCAGCGCGACGACGATGACCGCGCCGACGACCCCGCCGAGGGCCCACGGCCACCAGCCGCGCTCGTCGGCCCGCACCGGTACGGACTCGCCGTCCTCGCCGTCCTCGCCGTCAGCACGGCTGTCGCCGTCGGTGGCGGCGTCCGCCGGCGCACCGGTCGCCGAGCCGTCGACGGCGGCCCGGACGTCGGCGGGCAGCTCGACCCGCAGCACCTCGGCGGCCTGGCCCTCCGAGCTGAGCAGCACCTCACCGTCCGCGGTGACCGCCAGGCCCTCGCCCTGCTGCTGGGAGGGCAGGTCGAGCAGCGCGACCCGGTCCAGCGCGGGCCAGGTGTAGACGGCGGCCTGCGTGTAGTTGCGGATGATGACGTGCCGCCCGTCGGGGAAGAAGGCTCCGTCGGTGGCGATGCCGAGCACCTCGTCGACCGGCTCCAGCTCGTTGACCCGGTCCTCGGACAGCTCCTCGGGCGCGGCGTACACGCGACCGAAGACGCCCTTGGAGACCACGTAGATGCGGCCGGTGCCGGGCTCGGTGAGCAGCGTCTCGGCGTCGCGGGGTCCGCCGTCGTAGGCCAGGCGGTACGACGGGGCCCGCACCTCGCGGTCGCCGCGCCCGACCGGCACCTTCGTCACCGTGACGGTGCGCCGCGCGGCCAGGTTGTCGCCGATGTCGCCGACCCACACGTGCCCGTCGCCGGCGGGTGCGAGGGCCTCGATGTCGGTGGCCTCGCCCTGCCACCGGGTGACGCCGACGGTCTCACCGGTCGCCGGGTCGATGGTGAAGACGCGGTTGCTGTCGCCGGAGTCGTTGACGGTGACCGCGAGGCCGTCCTGCAGCACCAGGCCGCTGGACTCGACGACCTCGGGGTCGGCGAACGCGAACACGACCTCGGAGTCGACCGGCTCCCGGGCCGCGCCCGGCGCGAGCAGCGCGACGCCGAAGGGCACGGGCAGCAGCGCGAGCAGCACCTTCTCGACCACGCGGCTCACGCCCCCGCGGCCGGCAGGTCGAGGAGCTCACCGAGCCGCGGTCGGATCCCCCACGTCGCCACCAGGTCGTCGTACTCGTCGAGCGGCTGGGCGCCGCCCGTGCGCACCGCCCGCAGCAGGGTGTTGCGCGGGGTGTGCTTGCTGTCCACGAACTCCATCACGTCGACCCGGTAGCCGCAGCTGCGCAGCAGCTGGGCGCGCAGCGCGTCGGTGAGGGTGTCGGCGAACCGCTCACGCAGGATCCCGTCGCGCACCAGCGAGGTGTACGGCGACGGCGAGTCCGCCTTGCGCAGCTGGGCGGCGATGTCGTGGTGGCAGCAGGGCGCGGCCAGCACCAGCGAGGCGTCCCAGCCGAGGGCGCGGGCGAGTGCGTCGTCCGTGGCGGTGTCGCAGGCGTGCAGGGCCAGCACGACGTCCGGCGGCTCGGGCAGCTCGGCGTCGCCGATGGTGCCGGCGACGAAGCTGGCGTCGATGCCCAGGCCGGCGGCCACCGCGGCGTTGTGGTCGCGGGACTGCTCCTTGACGTCGACGCCGGTGAGCCGCACGGGCAGGCCGCGGCGCTCGCTGAGGAAGCGGTGCGCGGCGAAGGTGAGGTAGCCGTTGCCGCACCCGAGGTCGACGATGCGCAGCGGGTCCTCGGGCGTGGGGGGGCGCAGGTGGCCGCGGGTGCGGGCGTCGGCGATGGACCGGTCCAGGATGCGCAGGAAGTCCTCGACCTGGCGGTACTTCGCCATCCGGCTGGGCTTGATCCGGCCCCTGGCGTCGGCGAGGCCGAGGGCGGCGAACAGCGGGTCGTCCTCGGGCAGCATCCGGTCCTTGGCGCGGTCGTGGTCGCGGGTCGGCGCTGCCGCGTCGTCGGCCTGCCGCTGCGCGGTGTGGACCTGGGCGTCGCCCTTCTTGGTGACGCGCAGCGACAGCTGTCTGTCGGTCGTCTCGACGGTCCAGTTGCCGAAGGGCTCGGCCAGCAGGCCGTCGACCGCGGCCCCTGCCGCCTCGCCGAGCAGGTGGTTCGAGGTGTGGGCCTGGGTGGCGTCGTACCGCACGACCTGGAGGTGCCGGCCCGCCTTGAGGTCGACCCAGCGCAGCTCGACGCGGCGCCACCCGGGAGCGGCGGTGCGGCGCTTGCCGGACGCGACCGCACGGACCAGGCGGTCGTCGGCGAGCAGGTCCTCGCGCACCCGCGCCAGGCCCTGCTCGAGCGTCTCCGTGCGGCTGCTCATCGCGGGCTCACTGCACGACGGCGGCCACGACGACGATGAGCAGCAGGAGCACCAGCGCAGCCGGGATGACGAGTCGACGGTGGCGCGGGTTCACGCACCGATCCTACGGTCCGCCCGGTCCGCGTCCGCATCGGCTCACCACAGCGAGAGGGAGGCGCCGACGATGCCGGCGAGGTCGTCGGCGGTCACCTGCTTGGGGGCGGTGTCCAGCAGGCGCTGCTGCTTGAGCGCACCGTCGACGAGGTCGTCGACGTCGCCCTCGTCGTAGCCCACGGCGGCGAGGCCGTTCGGGATCCCGATGTCCTGCATCAGCCTGGCGACCACGCCCGGCAGCACGTCCGGACCGTTGCCGGAGACCGTAGGGTCGAGGAGCTGGGCGGCGCGCAGGTGGCGCTGGGGCGCGGCGTCGAAGGTGAAGCGGAACGCCTCCGGTGCGGTCAGCGACACCGCCATCCCGTGCGGCACCATCGGCTCGTCCKGCGGGTAGTCGGGCGGCACGAAGTCCCGCACGCGCCCGGCGATCGGGTAGGCGTTGGCGTGCGGGATGTGCACGCCGGCGTTGCCGAAGCCCAGGCCGGCGAAGGTGGCGGCGAGCGCCATCTGCTCGGACACCACCGCGCCGAGCGCGTCGTCGGGCTTGCGGTGGACCGCGGCCCGGAAGGCGCCGGAGAGCAGGCCGAGGGCGCGCTCGGACCACAGGTCGGCGATCGGGTTGGAGCCGCAGTAGGGCACCCGCTGCTCGGGCGACTTCGCCTCGTAGTCGCCGTACCAGCGCGCGGTGTAGCTCTCCAGCGCGTGGCACAGGATGTCCATGCCCGCGGCGGCGGTGACGGCGGCAGGCTGGGTCGCCGACAGCGCCGGGTCGACCACCGCGAGGCGCGGGCGGAGCGCGGCGTGGCTGATGCCGGTCTTCACCTTCAGCGACAGCACGTCCATCACGCAGATCGTGGTCGACTCGCTGCCGGTGCCGGTCGTGGTCGGCACCGCGACCAGCGGGAGCACGGGCTGCTCGGGCGCCCGGGCCTTGCCGACGGGGGCGTTGACGTAGTCCATCAGCTCGCCGGGGTTGGTCACCAGCAGTGCGACCGCCTTCGCAGTGTCGATGGACGACCCGCCGCCGACCGCGACCACCGCGTCGAACGGGCCCTCGGAGCGCGCGAACGCGACCGCCTCCTCCATCGACACGTCCGTCGGCTCGACCCGGGCCCGGTCGAAGACGACGACCTCCAGCCCGCTCGAGCGCAGCGCGCCCGCGACGTCGTCCGCGTGACCGACGAGCGCGACCCCGGGGTCGGTCACCAGCAGCACCCGGCGCGCGCCCCAGGCGCTGACGTCGTACCCGATCTCGCGGGATGCGCCGCGCCCGAACTTGAGCGCCGGCGCGGCGTAGGTGAAGACGGTCTCCTGCCGAGAAGTGGTCACACCTTCACGTTATCGCCGGCCACCTCGATCGCCGCGCGGACCGAGCCGTAGACCTTGAGCCGGCCCGCGGCGACGTCGGCGAGCGGGACCCAGGCGACGTGGTCCGTCGTACCGCCCTCCTCGACGACGCGGGGCTCGCCCTCGCCGACGCGTGCGCGGTAGATGATGCCGATGGCGTGGAAGTCCTCGGCGCGGCCGTTGGGGGCGGTGCCGGTGAAGTGGTGGTCGAGGACCGTCAGCAGGCCGGTCGCCTCCCCCTCGAGGCCGCACTCCTCCCACAGCTCGCGGCGGATCGTGTCCGTCGGGGACTCGCCGTGGTCGATGCCACCCCCGGGCAGGTGCCAGGTCCCGGGGTCGGGGGCGAGGTCGGAGGTGCGGGTGAGCAGGATGGCGCCGTCGCGCACCACGTAGGCGTAGGCGGCGGCGCGCTGCCGGCGACGGACCTGGTACGACGCCAGCGCCTCGCCCACGAGGCCGACCGTCGGCACGGTGCCGTCGAGCACCTCGGCGAGCGGCTTCCAGGCGGCCTCGGCGGTGCTGCCGTCGACCTCGGTGACGTGGGGCTCGGGCGCGTCGGCGGGCACCCAGCCCTCGAAGACGATCCGCACCGAGTGCGCGTCGACGCGACGGCCCCGGCGCCACGCGTCGGCGACGTGCATCGAGAACACGTGGGCGGTCGGCTCGACGGTCACGTCGAGGCCGGTCTCCTCGTAGACCTCCCGCACCACCGCGTCGGCGGGGTCCTCACCGTGGTCGACACCGCCGCCGGGGAGCGACCACAGCTCCTTGCGGGTGACCTTCTCCGAGAGCCGCGAGAGCAGGATCTGGTCGCCCCGGACGATGACGGCGTACGCCGCCAGTCGCTGCACCCGCTGCGCCATCGCCGCCTCCTGTCCGTCTCGGTCCACCCTAGGGCGTGCCCGGTGGCGGTCAGGAGAAGGGCGGGCGGGCGTCCCTGGCGAGGGAGCGCTTGCCGGCCCAGCGCCACACGCGCGCCGCGCGGTCGCGGTCCTCGTCGGTGACGAGGTTGCCCATCCAGCGCAGCGCGAGGGTCATCAGCAGGTCCGAGCGCATGCCGAGCGGACCCAGCGTGGGCAGCAGGCGCGGGACGGTGACGAGGCCGGCGAGGCGACGGGCGATGGAGAACGACTCGCCGTAGTGCTCGCGCAGCAGCGCCGGCCAGACCGTGGCGAGGTCGACGTCGGGGGTCTCGGCCAGCAGCTCGGCGACCAGTCGCCCGGTCTCGAGGCCGTAGTCGATGCCCTCGCCGTTGAGCGGGTTGACGCAGGCGGCCGCGTCGCCGATCAGCGCCCAGTTGCGGCCGGCGACGTTGGACACCGCGCCGCCCATCGGCAGGAGCGCCGAGGTCGGCATGCGCAGCTCCTCGCCGAGGCCGAACTCCTCACGGAGCCGGTCGGCGTACAGCGCCATCAGCGGCTTGATCGCGACGTCCGCGGGTCGCTTGGCGGTCGCGAGCGTGCCGGCACCGAGGTTGACCTCACCGGCACCGGCGCCGAGGGGGAAGATCCAGCCGTAGCCGGAGAGGATCTCGTCCTGCTCGCCGCGCAGCTCGAGGTGGGAGCTGATCCACGGGTCGTCCGCGCGCGACGACTTCACGTAGCAGCGCCCGGCGACGCCGTACACGGTGTCGCGGTGCCACTCCCGGCCGAGCACCTTGCCCAGCGGCGAGCGGACCCCGTCGGCGACGACGAGGCGGCGGCAGGCGACCTCGCGGCCGTCCTTGAACACCACGGCGGCGACCCGGTCGCCGTCCATGCGCACGTCGACGGCGCGAGCGCCCTCGAGGCCGACGGCGCCGGAGTCCAGCGCGGTCGTGCGGAGGTGGTCGTCGAGCTCGGTGCGGGCCACGGCGCTGCCCCAATCCGGCAGGTGGCCGCCCGGCCAGGGCAGGTGCAGCGTCTGCCCGAACCCGTGGGCGCGCAGGCCCTGGTTGACGGTGTGCGAGCGGACCCAGTCCCGCAGGCCGAGCCGCTCGAGCTCGCCGATCGCGCGCGGGGTGAGCCCGTCGCCGCAGGTCTTGTCGCGGGGGAAGACGGCGGCGTCCGCGAGCACCACGTCGGCGCCCGCGCGGGCCGCCCACGCCGCAGCCGCCGATCCGGCCGGACCGGCGCCGACGACGAGGACGTCGGTGCTCACCGGGGTGCTCGCGCTCATCCTCCGATTGTGTCAGCCGCCCTCCCGCTCCCGCGCATCCACCACCCCGCCCGTGGGACAGCCTGTGGAGACAGCTGCGATAGTCCCGGGCCAAAAGCACCGCGACACGCCGGTCCAGGGTGCTTTTGACCCGGGACTACCGCCGCGTCGTCCACAGGCAGGTGCCCGGGAAGTCGGGCCGCGGGGCACTGGAATCCGGGTCGGCGGGGTCGTGAGGGTCGGGGCATGCAGCTTCCTCGACCGACCACCGGCACCGCACCGACCACGTCCGCCCTCGTCACCGGGGTGGCCCGGTGAGGGCCGGACGGAGGCGGTCCCGCGCCGTCGCCGCGGCAGCCTGGGCCCTGCTGGCGGTGGCCGGTACGACGTTGGTGACCGGGTGCGACGACGGCGGCGAGCCGCCCGGTGCCCGCGGCGTCCCCGGCAACGAGGGCGGTGACACCCCGGGCGGTCCCGGCGGGCCCGGCGACGACACCGACGGCGCCCCGGGCGCCGGAGACGTGCCGGAGGAGTGCCGCGAACCGTTCCCGCTCGCGTTCGGCCCCGCCGACCTGGACGACATCGCCCTGCTGCCCGACGGGTTCCCCGACCCACCGGTCCCGGCGACCCTGTGCCTGACCGACGAGACGTTCGACGGGACGCAGGAGTCGGCGTCGTACGCGACCTCGGCCAGCGAGGAGGAGGTGCTCGCCGGCTACGAGGCGGCACTCGCCGACCTCTCGCCGGTCAGGGAGCAGGACGGCGCCGGCCGGCCGGTCGTGACCGCCAGCGACGGTGACCTCTTCATCCAGGTCACCCCGCGCCCCGGCGGCTTCGTGCTGGCCCTCGCCCTGAGCTCGGGGTGAGCCGCCGGTGGGGTGGTCGACTCGGCCGAACCGGTCACCTCACCGGCCCGGACCGGCGATGATGGCGCCCGTGCCAGCGACGACCAGCGGCCCCGCCCCGGTGCGCGGGCTCCCCGAGCGCGCCGGCGCGGCCCTCGGCGTCGTGCTGGTCGCGCTCGGCCTCGCGACGCTGGCGAGCCTGCTGCTCACCGCGGAGGCGCCGGGCCCGTCGTACGAGGTCCGGCGCGAGCTGGCGCCGTTCGACCTGGTGATGAGCGCGGTCTACGGCACGGTCGGCGCACTGATGGTCGCCCGGCGGCGCCACCTCGCCGGCTGGGTCTTCCTCGTCGTCGGGTGGGGGTACGGCGTCACGGCGGCCAGCATCGCCTGGACGGTCCTCGGCGGGGAGCACCCCGACCTGCCGGGCCTGGCGTGGGCGCCGCCGGTGGTGCTGGCCGGCTGGACCACCTCGGCGCTGCTCACCGTGCTGGTCCTGCCGTGGCTGCTGACCCCCCGGGCGCCGACCGGCTGGCTGCGCGGCGGCGCGATCGGCGGGGCCGCCGTCGTGGCGGTCGCGGCCGTCGTGCGGATGCTGCTCCAGGTCCCCGGCGCCCCGCCGCACCCGCTGACCGGCGGCGGCCGGGTCTCGGACCTGGCCCGCCGCGCCGACGACGCCCTGATCCCGGTGTACTTCCTGCTCGCCCTGCTGGTCGCGGCGCACCTGGCGTGGCGGCTGCGGCGAGCGCCGGTCCAGCAGCGGCGGGAGCTGCTGTGGTTCGTGGCCTCGGTGCTGGCGGTCGCCGTGGGCTACATGGCCTTCGAGATCGGCGTCAGCCTCGACGGGCGGTGGTTCGTGATCGGCACCGCCGCCATGTTCGTCGCGGCCCTGACCCTGCCGGCGGTGGTGTTCCTGCTGCTGCGCCGACAGCCGTCGTGGCAGCTCGACCTCGCGATCTCCCGCACCCTGGTGGGCGGCCTGCTCACGGCGATCCTGGTCGCGAGCTACGTCGTGCTGGTGTGGGCGCTGAGCATGGTCGCGCCATGGGGCGAGCAGTCGCGCGGCGTGGTCGTCGTCGCCGGCCTCGCCCTCGCCGTCCTGCCGCTGCGCGACTGGCTGCAGCGCCAGGTCGAGCGGCTCGTCTTCGGCTCGGGGGCGGACCCGTCGGTGCTGCTGGAGCGGGTGGCCCAGGCCCTGAGCGCGGCCGACGAGGACCAGCCGCAGCTCGACGGGATGATCGCCGCACTGCGCCGCGCCCTGCGCCTGAGCCGGGTCGAGGTCACCCTCCACGACACGCTGCTGACCGCCGACGGCCGCGAGGAAGAGGACCAGGACGAGCGCGCCATCCGGCTCCCGCTCAGCAACGGCCGCACGATCGGCGAGCTGGTCGCGGTCGCACCCCGCGGCGAGCGCCTCGACCCGCGCTCGGTGCGGCTGCTGCGCCAGATCTCCGGCCTCGTCGCCGTCGCCGCGGAGCTCGACGAGACCAACCGGGCGCTGGAGGCCGCGCGGGCACGGGTCGTCGAGGTGCGCCACGAGGAGCGGCGCCTGCTGCGCCGCGAGCTCCACGACGGCCTCGGCCCGGCCCTGTCCGGCACCGCGCTCGCCCTCGCCGCCGTACCGGCCACGTCCTCGCTCAGCGCGGACGACGCCGTCCTGCTGCGCCGCCTCGTCGAGGAGCTCAGCCGGCGGGCCGACGACGTGCGCCAGATGGCGCGGGTGCTGCTGCCGCCGGTGCTCGACGACGGGCGGCTCGGCGAGGCACTGGCCTTGCTGGCCGACCGCTACTCGATGGGCCGCTTCTCGGTCTCCGTGGACGCGCCGCAGGCCGACCGGCTCGACGGGATCCACCAGGTCGTGGTCTACCAGGTCGCCGCCGAGGCCGTCCGGAACGCGGCGCGGCACGCGGGCGCGCGACACTGCCTGGTCCGCGTGGAGCTGCCCGACGGCGGCGGGGTGCGTCTGGAGGTCTGCGACGACGGGCGCGGCATCAGCGCCGAGGCCGCGCCCGGCGTGGGCATGGCGTCCATGCGGGAGCGGGCGGGCGAGCTGGGCGGGTCGGTCGAGGTCACCGCCACCGAGGGAAGGGGGACCACTGTGGTCATGGTGCTGCCGTGAGCACGTCCGAGGGCACCGCCGGAAACCCGGTCGGGACTGTGTCCGGCAGCGCGTCGGGCGCGAGCGACACGATCCGGGTGGTGGTCGTCGACGACCACCCGGTCTTCCGGATCGGCATGAGTGCGCTGCTGCGCTCGCTGCCGGACGTGGAGGTGGTCGGGGAGGCCGCCGACGGTGACGAGGCGCTGGCGGTCGTCGCCGAGCACGCTCCCGACGTCGTGCTCATGGACCTCGACCTCGCCGGCGACTCCGGCGTCGAGACGACCCGAGAGCTGTGTCGCCGGGCCCCCACCCTGGGGGTCCTGGTGATCACCATGCTCGGCGACGACGACTCGCTCTTCGCCTCGATCCGCGCGGGGGCACGGGGCTTCCTGCTCAAGGGCGCCTCGCCGGACGAGGTCGCCCGCGCCGTCCGCTCGGTCGCCAACGGCGACTTCCTGCTCGGGCCGCAGCTGGCGCAGCGCGGCGCGCTCTACCTGTCCGGGGCCCGCACCCGCGGCACGGTGCCCTTTCCCGAGCTCACCGACCGGGAGCGCGAGGTGGTCGACCTGGTCGCCCGCGGCTACGACAACGCGACCATCGCACGGCGGCTGGTGCTGAGCACCAAGACCGTGCGCAACTACGTGTACGGCGTGCTGGCCAAGCTCGACGTCCCCGACCGCGGCCAGCTCATCGTCCGGGCCCGCCAGGCCGGTCTGGGCGGCGACGAGCCGGAGGACACAGGTCGGTAGCCCGGGCGGCGTGCCCGGGAAGTCGGGCGCTGCTGACCTGTCCCCCGGGCCGTCGGGCCGCGCACGCTCGGCAGCATGAACGAGACGACCCCCCTGACCACGCCAGCGGGCGCTCCGCCCGGCCCCGCGCCTTCGCGCTTCACGGCGTGGCCCCTGATGATCACGCTCTGTGGGCTGCTCGGCCTGGTCGCCCTCCTGCTGGAGGGACGGCCTGACAACAGCAGCGACTTCGACTACCCCGTGACCGCGGAGCACGTGCTCGAGATCGACCATCTGCCGTACCGGCTCTCCGGCGCGATCGGCTACGTCGTCGCGCTCCTGCTCGTCGCAGCTGCGGTGATGTGGCGGCACCGCGTCGAGCGCCGGTTCCCCGGGTCGGCCGGGGCGACGGCCGTGTCCTACGGCGTGCTGGCCACCGCCGCCCTGGTGACCCTCACGTACGGCTGGCGCGGCGCGTTGGGCGACTACCTGCCCGGCGGACCGGAGGAGGACACCTACGACACCGAGGGGCTCTACAACTACTTCGTGATGACCGACTTCAGCCCCTACATCGCCTTCGTTCCGTTGCTGGCCTCGGCGTACGGTCTGGCGTGGATGGCGTTCCACGAGCGCCTGGTCTCGCGGGGTCTCGGAGCGCTGTCGGCCGTCTTCGCCAGTGCGCTGCTGCTGGCGGTCTTCGTCACCGGCGTGCCCGGGCTTCCCGCCCTGATCGTGGTCGGTCTCATCGTCGCCGGCATCTGGCTCGCCGTGGGTCGCAGCCCGATCACGATGGAGGTCGGCCGATGAGGCGCCGCATCGCCCGGACCGGCGCCATGGTGTCGGCCGCCGTGCTGGTCACGGCCACCGCGCCCGCCCTCGCCCAGCCCGGTACCGACCCCGAGGTCCCGAGGGACACCATCGGGCCCGCGATCGCGATCACCGCCCCGGACCCGGTCTGGCAGGACTGGCACGGCGGCGCCGTCGAGCTCTCGGTCCGCGCCACCGACATCAGCGGGGTCGAGTTCGTCTCCTACACCCTCGACGGCGCCCAGTCGGGCGGCGGTTCGTTCCCCGTGTCCTCGGGCAAGGTGTCGGTCTGGGCCGACGGCGTCACCACGATCACCGTCACCGCGATCGACGGGGAGGGCAACGACGCGACGAAGACCCACACCGTGCGGGTCGACGCGACGGACCCGACGACGCAGCTGCTGGGCGTCGCGAACGGCGCCCGGCTGG
This sequence comes from Nocardioides sp. J9, assembly GCF_007829375.1. NCBI lineage: Bacteria > Bacillati > Actinomycetota > Actinomycetes > Propionibacteriales > Nocardioidaceae > Nocardioides > Nocardioides sp. J9. The sequence continues at coordinate 61,647 of NZ_VLJQ01000046.1, forward strand.
TTCGCGGCTCGCTGCACGCGCTGTTCCACAGCTGCGAGGACCTGCGCACCGGCATCGCGAGCTGCGCGACGACACCGCCCCGCACCTCGGGCGCCGGCGTCGACACCAGCACGCTCGGGCAGCACACGATCACCCTCACCGCGACCGACAACGTCGGCCGGACGAGCACCCGCAGCCTGAGCTACACCGTCGTCGAGCCGGAGCTGCGCGTCACGCGGCCCCCCGAGGTCACCGGGCACACGGGCGCACCCCGTGTCGGGGACATCCTGCACGTCTCGGGTGCGGAGTTCGAGCCGGCCGCGGAGTCGCTGACCTACCGGTGGGTCCGGGGCGCGGAGATCGTCGCCACCGGCACGTCGTACGAGGTGACCGCTGCGGACCTGGGCCACCAGGTCGGCGTCCAGGTGACCGGGCACCGCAGCGGGCACGAGGACCTGACGTGGGGCAACCTCTACGTCGGCTGGGCAGTCGAGGGCGAGTTCACGGTCAGCGGCGTGGGGCGGCTGAGCGGGACCGCGACCGAGGGCCGCACGCTGCGAGTGACGCCGCCGGAGGTGAGCCCGACGCCGACCTCGACCACCTACGAGTGGACCGTCGGCTCACGGGTGGTCACCACCTCGGTCCCGACGCTGGCGCTGACGTCGGCGATGGTCGGCCGGCGGGTCAGCGTCCGGGTCGGCTTCCAGGCGCCGGGCCGCACCACCGCCTGGACTCCGGCGACCCTCACCGGCGAGCCGGGCGGGGCGACCCGGACCGCCGTGGTCACCGGCAAGGCCTGGAAGGTGCTGCGTCGCCCCGCCGTCACCGGCACCCCGCGGGTCGGCAAGCGCCTCGCCGTTCGCGCACCGCGGCTGTCGGGCAAGGCCCAGCGCCTGACCTACCAGTGGCTGCGCAACGGCAAGGTGATCAAGGGCGCCACCGGCACGCGCTACGTCCTACGCACAGCCGACCGCGGCAAGCGGATCAGCGTCCGGGTCCGCGCCACGACACCGCACCGCCCGGCCACCCGCGCCACCTCCCCCGCCGTCCGCATCCGCTGACGGCTCCCTCCCCCCAGGGCGAAGGCCCTCCCGACCGGCGTCGGGAGGGCCTTCGTACGTCGTGGGCGAGTCCACGCGCGTCACGTGGTGGCCGTTCCCGGGCGAGCGTGACCCGCCACTTCCTGACCGTTCCTGTTGCTTCCTGACCTTTGCAACACTCAGGAAGCGAGGGAATCACCGCTGAGGAGGTGATTCCGCCCCCCGCCGGGCGCCGCGCCCGGAACGCCCGAAGGCCCCCACGAGCGTGCTCGCGGGGGCCTTCGGCTGGTTGACCCGGTCTCGGACCGGGACCTGGCTTCGCTCAGTTCTGGTACGAACCGAAGTCGAAGTCGTCGAGCGCGACGGCCTGGCCGGCCGCGTTGCCGAACTCGTAGTCGTAGGACTCGTAGCCCGTGACGGCGTACGCCGCGGCGCGCGCCTCCTCGGTCGGCTCGACGCGGATGTTCCGGTAGCGCTCCAGGCCGGTGCCGGCCGGGATGAGCTTGCCGATGATCACGTTCTCCTTCAGGCCACGCAGGCTGTCGGAGCGGCCGTTGATCGCGGCGTCGGTGAGCACCCGGGTGGTCTCCTGGAAGGAGGCCGCCGAGAGCCACGACTCGGTCGCGAGCGAGGCCTTGGTGATGCCCATGAGCTCCGGACGACCCGAGGCCGGCTTGCCGCCCTCGGAGACCACGCGACGGTTCTCCTCCTCGAAGAGCACGCGGTCGACCAGGTCGGAGGGCAGCAGGTTGGTGTCACCCGACTCGAGCACGGTGATCCGGCGCAGCATCTGCCGCACGATGATCTCGATGTGCTTGTCGTGGATCGACACACCCTGGCTGCGGTAGACCTCCTGGACCTCGTCGACGAGGTGCTGCTGCGTCCGGCGGACACCGAGGATGCGGAGCACCTCCTTCGGGTCCGGCGTACCCTTGGTCAGCATCTGGCCGACCTCGATGTGGTCGCCGTCGTTGACCAGCAGGGCCGAGCGGCGGCTGACGACGTACTCGATGACGTCGGAGCCGTCGTCCGGGGTGACCAGGACCTTGCGGGCCTTGTCGGTCTCCTCGATCTGCACGCGGCCGGCGGCCTCGGAGATCGGGGAGACACCCTTGGGCGTACGGGCCTCGAAGAGCTCGACGACGCGGGGCAGACCCTGCGTGATGTCGTCGGCGGAGGCCACACCACCGGTGTGGAAGGTACGCATGGTCAGCTGCGTGCCGGGCTCACCGATCGACTGGGCGGCGATGATGCCGACGGCCTCGCCGATGTCGACCAGCTTGCCGGTGGCCAGCGAGCGGCCGTAGCACTTGGCGCAGGTGCCGGTACGGGCGTCGCAGGTCAGCACGGAGCGCACGGAGACGGTCTCGATGCCGGCCTCGATGAGCTCGGCGATCTTGACGTCACCGAGGTCCTCGCCCGCGGCGGCGAGCACCTCGCCGGTCTCCGGGTGGGCGATGTCCTTGGCCGCCGTACGGGCGTAGGCCGCGGTCTCGGCGTTGTCGTCCTTGACGACGGTGCCGTCCTCGGTCCGCACGCCGATGACCTTCGGCAGGCCACGCTCGGTGCCGCAGTCGTCCTCACGGATGATGACGTCCTGCGAGACGTCGACCAGACGACGGGTCAGGTAACCCGAGTCGGCCGTACGCAGCGCGGTGTCGGCCAGACCCTTGCGTGCACCGTGGGTCGAGATGAAGTACTCCAGCACCGACAGGCCCTCACGGAAGTTGGCCTTGATCGGGCGCGGGATGATCTCGCCCTTCGGGTTCGCCACCAGGCCTCGCATGGCGCCGACCTGGTTGATCTGGTTGAAGTTACCCGAGGCGCCCGAGTGCACCTGCACGTAGATCGGGTTGGTCGGGTTGGCCTCGAACGTCGACCGCAGGGCCTTGCCGACCTCCTGGCTGGCCTTGGTCCAGATCTCGATGAGCTCCTGGCGGCGCTCCTCGTCGGTCACCAGACCGCGCTCGAACTGCTTCTGGATCTTGGCGGCCTGCGCCTCGTACTCGCCGAGCAGCTCCGCCTTGTTCTCCGGCGTGATGACGTCGTCGATCGAGACGGTGACACCCGAGCGGGTGGCCCAGTGGAAGCCGTTGTCCTTGAGGGCGTCCAGCGACGCCGCCACGACCACCTTGGGGTAGCGCTCGGCGAGGTCGTTGACGATGGCGCCGAGGCGCTTCTTGCCGACCTCCTCGTTGATGTACGGGTAGTCCGCCGGCAGCGTGTCGTTGAAGATCGTGCGGCCGAGGGTGGTCTCGAGCAGGACGGGCTCGCCCGGCTCGTGGCCCTCGATGACGTAGTCGGTCAGCATGATCTTCACGCGGTCCTGCAGCGCGATCTCGCCACGGTCGTAGGCCATGATCGCCTCGGACGGGGACGAGAAGGAGCGCAGGTGCGTCTCGCCGTCGACCTCGACCGTCGCCTGGCCACGCTCGGTGGTCAGGAAGAACAGGCCGATGATCATGTCCTGGGTCGGCATGGTCACCGGACGGCCGTCCGACGGCTTGAGGATGTTGTTCGTCGACAGCATCAGGATGCGGGCCTCGGCCTGCGCCTCCGCGGAGAGCGGCAGGTGGACAGCCATCTGGTCACCGTCGAAGTCCGCGTTGAACGCGGTGCAGACGAGCGGGTGCAGCTGGATGGCCTTGCCCTCGACGAGCTGCGGCTCGAAGGCCTGGATGCCGAGGCGGTGCAGGGTGGGCGCACGGTTGAGCAGCACGGGGTGCTCGGTGATGACCTCTTCGAGGACGTCCCACACGACCGGGCGGCCGCGCTCGACCATCCGCTTGGCCGACTTGATGTTCTGCGCGTGCGACAGGTCCACGAGCCGCTTCATGACGAACGGCTTGAAGAGCTCCAGCGCCATCTGCTTGGGCAGGCCGCACTGGTGCAGCTTCAGCTGCGGACCCGACACGATGACCGAACGGCCCGAGTAGTCGACGCGCTTGCCGAGCAGGTTCTGGCGGAAGCGACCCTGCTTGCCCTTGAGCATGTCGGACAGCGACTTGAGCGGCCGGTTGCCCGGGCCGGTCACGGGACGACCGCGGCGACCGTTGTCGAACAGCGAGTCGACGGCCTCCTGGAGCATCCGCTTCTCGTTGTTGACGATGATCTCCGGCGCACCGAGGTCGAGCAGCCGCTTGAGGCGGTTGTTGCGGTTGATGACGCGGCGGTACAGGTCGTTGAGGTCGGAGGTCGCGAAGCGACCACCGTCGAGCTGCACCATCGGGCGCAGGTCCGGCGGGATGACCGGGACGGCGTCGAGGACCATGCCCTCGGGCTTGTTGCCGGTCTTGCGGAAGGCCTCGACGACCTTGAGGCGCTTGAGGGCGCGGACCTTGCGCTGGCCCTTGCCGGTGGCGATCGTCTCGCGCAGGCTCTCGACCTCGGCGTCGAGGTCGAAGGACTGCAGGCGCTTCTGGATCGCCGTGGCGCCCATGTGGCCCTCGAAGTACTTGCCGAACCAGTTCTTCATCTCGCGGTAGAGGACCTCGTCACCCATGAGGTCCTGCACCTTGAGGCTCTTGAAGGTCTCCCATACCTCCTCGAGGCGGTCCAGCTCGCGCTGGGCGCGGTCGCGCAGCTGCTTGAGCTCACGCTCGGCACCGTCGCGGACCTTGCGGCGCTGGTCGGCCTTGGCACCCTCGGCCTCGAGGGCCGCGAGGTCCTCCTCCAGCTTCTTGGTCCGGTCCTCGAGGCCGGCGTCGCGGCGCTTCTCGATGGACTGGCGCTGCAGGCTGATCTTGCCCTCGAGGTCGGCGAGGTCGCGGTGGCGCGCCTCGTCGTCGACGTGGGTGATCATGTAGGCCGCGAAGTAGATGACCTTCTCGAGGTCCTTCGGCGCCAGGTCGAGCAGGTAGCCCAGGCGGCTCGGCACACCCTTGAAGTACCAGATGTGCGTGACCGGGGCGGCCAGCTCGATGTGGCCCATCCGCTCACGGCGGACCTTGGACCGGGTCACCTCGACGCCGCAGCGCTCGCAGATGATGCCCTTGAAGCGCACGCGCTTGTACTTGCCGCAGTAGCACTCCCAGTCCCGGGTGGGACCGAAGATCTTCTCGCAGAAGAGGCCGTCACGCTCGGGCTTGAGCGTGCGGTAGTTGATGGTCTCCGGCTTCTTGACCTCGCCGTGGCTCCAGGTGCGGATGTCGTCCGCGGTAGCCAGGCCGATCTGAAGCTGGTCGAAGAAGTTCACGTCGAGCACGGTGGCTGATGTCCTTCGTTAGTTCTTGAAAGTGAGGCTGGGGACTGAGGGAGGCGGTACGACGCCCGGGGCGTCGTACCGCCGTCGCGCTCAGACTTCTTCGACCGTCGAGGGCTCGCGACGCGACAGGTCGATGCCGAGCTCCTCGGCGGCGCGGAAGACGTCCTCCTCCGCGTCGCGCATCTCGATGGCGGTGCCGTCCTGCGACAGGACCTCCACGTTGAGGCAGAGCGACTGCATCTCCTTGACGAGCACCTTGAACGACTCCGGGATGCCGGAGTCGGGGATGTTCTCGCCCTTGACGATGGCCTCGTAGACCTTGACGCGACCGGGCACGTCGTCGGACTTGATGGTCAGCAGCTCCTGCAGGGCGTAGGCGGCGCCGTACGCCTCCATGGCCCAGACCTCCATCTCGCCGAACCGCTGGCCACCGAACTGGGCCTTACCGCCCAGCGGCTGCTGCGTGATCATCGAGTAGGGGCCGGTCGAGCGGGCGTGGATCTTGTCGTCGACCAGGTGGTGCAGCTTGAGGATGTACATGTAGCCGACCGAGACCGGGTCCTTGAACGGCTCGCCGGAGCGGCCGTCGAACAGGCTGGCCTTGCCGGTCTCCTTGACCATCCGGACGCCGTCGCGGTTGGGCAGGGTCTGGCCGAGCAGGCCGGTGATCTCGTCCTCGCGGGCGCCGTCGAAGACCGGCGTCGCCAGCTTGGTGTCGGGCTGTGCCTCGTCCGCGCCGATGGCGACGAGCCGCTGGGCCCACTCCTCGTCGCGGAGGTCGGCGTCGATGTGCCAGCCCTGCTTGCCGAGCCAGCCCAGGTGCAGCTCGAGGATCTGGCCGATGTTCATCCGTCGCGGGACACCCAAGGGGTTGAGCACGACGTCGACCGGCGTGCCGTCCTCGAGGAACGGCATGTCCTCGATCGGCAGGATCTTCGCGATGACACCCTTGTTGCCGTGACGGCCGGCGAGCTTGTCACCCACGGAGATCTTGCGCTTCTGCGCGACGTAGACGCGCACCAGCTGGTTGACGCCCGGCGGGAGCTCGTCGCCCTCCTCGCGGTCGAAGACCCGGACGCCGATGACCGTGCCGGTCTCGCCGTGCGGGACCTTCATCGAGGTGTCGCGGACCTCGCGCGCCTTCTCGCCGAAGATCGCGCGGAGCAGGCGCTCCTCGGGGGTCAGCTCGGTCTCGCCCTTGGGCGTGACCTTGCCGACGAGCAGGTCGCCGTCGCGGACCTCGGCACCGATGCGGATGATGCCGCGCTCATCGAGGTCGGCCAGCATCTCCTCGGAGACGTTCGGGATGTCCCGGGTGATCTCCTCGGGGCCCAGCTTGGTGTCGCGGGCGTCGACCTCGTGCTCCTCGATGTGGATCGAGGTGAGGACGTCCTCCTGCACCAGGCGCTGGCTGAGGATGATGGCGTCCTCGTAGTTGTGGCCCTCCCACGGCATGAACGCCACGAGGAGGTTGGTGCCCAGCGCCATCTCGGCGTTGTCCGTGCAGGGACCGTCGGCGATCGGCGAGCCGACCTCGACGCGGTCGCCGGCCTCGACCAGCGGACGCTGGTTGATGCAGGTGCCCTGGTTGGAGCGCTTGAACTTCGCGAGGCGGTACGACGAGTAGCCGCCGTCGTCGTCCATGGTCTCGACCAGGTCGGCCGAGACGGACTTGACGACGCCCGCCTTGGTGGCGACGACGACGTCACCGGCGTCGACCGCAGCGCGGTACTCGATGCCGGTGCCGACGATCGGGCTGTCGCTCTTGATGAGCGGGACGGCCTGGCGCTGCATGTTCGCGCCCATGAGCGCGCGGTTGGCGTCGTCGTGCTCGAGGAACGGGATCAGCGCGGTCGCGACCGACACCATCTGGCGCGGCGAGACGTCCATGTAGTCGACGTCGTCGGCCGGGACCTCGGCGACCTCGCCGTCGCGCTGGCGGACCAGCACGCGCTCGTCGGTGAAGCGGTTGTCGGCGCCCAGGGCCGCGTTGGCCTGGGCGATGACGTACCGGTCCTCGTCGTCCGCGGTGAGGTAGTCGATCTTGTCGGTGACCTGGCCGTTCTCGACCTTGCGGTAGGGCGTCTCCACGAAGCCGAACGGGTTGATCCGGCCGTAGGAGGCGAGCGAGCCGATCAGACCGATGTTCGGGCCCTCAGGGGTCTCGATCGGGCACATGCGGCCGTAGTGCGACGGGTGGACGTCACGGACCTCCATGCCGGCGCGGTCGCGGGACAGACCACCGGGGCCGAGCGCGGAGAGGCGACGCTTGTGCGTCAGGCCGGCGATCGGGTTGGTCTGGTCCATGAACTGCGACAGCTGCGAGGTGCCGAAGAACTCCTTCAGCGCCGCGACGACCGGGCGGATGTTGATGAGGGACTGCGGCGTGATCGCCTCGACGTCCTGGGTCGTCATCCGCTCGCGGACCACGCGCTCCATGCGGGCGAGGCCGGTGCGGAGCTGGTTCTGGATCAGCTCGCCGACCGTGCGCATGCGACGGTTGCCGAAGTGGTCGATGTCGTCGGCCTGGACCGGCAGGTCCTTGCCGTCGGCGTCGGTGAGGACCTCGCCGCCGATGGCGGTGACGAACTCGTCGCCGTTGTGGAGCTGGACGATGTACTTGATCGTCGCGACCATGTCGGCGATCGTCATCGTCTGCTGGTCGAAGGCCTGGTGGAGGCCCAGCTTCTTGTTGACCTTGTAGCGGCCGACCTTGGCCAGGTCGTAGCGCTTCGGGTTGAAGTAGTAGTTCTTCAGCAGCGTCAGCGCGGCCTCGCGCGTCGGCGGCTCGCCCGGGCGCAGCTTGCGGTAGATGTCGAGCAGCGCGTCGTCCGGACCGGAGGTGTTGTCCTTCTCCTCCGTCAGCTGGATCGACTCGTACTGGCGCAGGTCGGCCATGACGGCCTCGTAGTCGTAGGCCTCGCCGGTGTCCTCGGCGATCGCCTGCAGCGCCTTGAGCAGGACGGTGACGTTCTGCTTGCGCTTGCGGTCGAGGCGGACGCCGACCATGTCGCGCTTGTCGATCTCGAACTCGAGCCACGCACCGCGGCTCGGGATGAGCTTGGCGGTGTAGATGTCCTTGTCGGACGTCTTGTCGGCGGAGCGCTCGAAGTACACGCCGGGCGAGCGCACGAGCTGCGACACGACGACGCGCTCGGTGCCGTTGATGACGAAGGTGCCCTTCGGGGTCATGAGCGGGAAGTCGCCCATGAACACGGTCTGGCCCTTGATCTCACCGGTCTCGTTGTTCGTGAACTCGGCGGAGACGTAGAGCGGGGCGGAGTAGGTGAGGTCCTTCTCCTTGCACTCGTCGACCGTGTACTTCGGGTCGTAGAACACGGGGTTCTCGAACGAGAGCGACATGGTCTCGGAGAAGTCCTCGATCGGGGAGATCTCCTCGAAGATCTCCTCGAGACCGGACTTGAAGGTGGCGTCCTCCCCCGCGTCGATGCGGGCCTGGATACGGGCCTGGTGGGCCTCGTTGCCGACGAGCCAGTCGAAGCTGTCGGTCTGGAGGGAGAGGAGCTGCGGGAGCTCCAGCGGCTGCTGGATCTTCGCGAAAGAAATGCGGGACTTACCGGGGGTGGTGCGCGCGGCCAAGAGTTGTCCTTCGACGGGTTCGACTCTTCGAGAAGCGCCCTGCCCACCACGTCATCGGCCACCGGGCAGGCCGAAGCGCATCTGAGGGCAGGCGCAAGGAGCCACGATACCTGATATGGGCGCGCTCCACAATGCCGGCTGCGTCTCTCCTCGCAGTCGCGGAGCCGATCGCCTCACTTCCGTCGATCCGGTGCCGCCGATCATGCGTCGCCCGACCGGGCGAGGTCAAGGGCGCCACGCCCGGCCCGGGGTGTGAGCGATCGCACCGCAGGTGCGGTACGGCGCCCGGGCAGCCGGGCCGGCCGAGTAGCGGATCAGCCGGGACGGTCACAGTTGGAGTCGACGCAGACGTCGTCGACGAGCCAGCTCTGCGAGCTGCCGGACTCGCGGACCATGGCCAGGGAGACCCACATCCGCAGCGGGGTCTGACGGACCTCGTTGCGGGTGCTCTCCTGGACGAGGAAGACCATGACCGTCGCGTTGCGGCCGTCGCGGCTGAGCCGGGTCAGGGCGACGGCCTCGGCCCGGGCCTGGACCACCAGCTTCTGGTCGGCGGCGTCCTTCGCGATGTCGGGCCAGCCCTTGGCCTGCTTCGCGCCGAGCTCGGGGGTGACATGCTGCTGGACCCGCTCGAGGTCGGCGTCCATGGTCTCGTAGTTGTACGAGAACACCTCGCCCACCAGCCGCTCGGCGGCGGACTCGACCGAGCGCGCGGACTCCTGGAAGCGCTGGTTGGCCGCGGCGACCTCCGCCGGGGAGTCGTCGCTGAAGAGCTTGCCGCCGGGCTGGAGCAGCAGCACGACGGCGAGCACGAGGGAGACCACGGCCGCGACACCGGCGGCGCCGAGCGCCCAGCCGGGAGGGCCGGCCGGCTCTGCCTGCTGCTTCGTCGTGGCAGCGGGCTCGCGGGCCGGGGCCGCGCGCGTCGGGACGGCCTCGTCCTGGCCGCGGGCCTCGCCCTCCGCGTCGTCGGCAGCGTCGTCGGCAGCGTCGTCGGGCGCGTGCTTGGTCAGCACGACCGGGGCCCCGGCCGGCTCGTCGGCGTCACGGGCGGCAGCCAGCTCGGCGTCGTACGCCGCGCGCTTGTCGGCGTCGAGGAGCACGGCGGCGGCGTCGTTGAACGCGCGGAACCGCCGGTCGGTCGGGTCGAGGTCGGCGACCGCGGCCTTCCAGGCGCCGCGGATCTCGTCGACGGAGGCGGTCTCGTCGACGTTGAGGATGTCGTAGAGGTTCGCGCTCACTGCTCGCCGCCCTCCTCGTCCGCGCCGCCGGACTGCCCGGCGCCGGACTCCTCGGTGGCCGGAGCGTCCGGGGTGACGTCCTGGCCCGGCGCGCCCGACGGCGACTGGCCCGGGTCGGGGACGGCGTCCTGCGAAGTCGAGCTGGCGAACGACGGCAGGCCGTCGTCGACGTCGTCGAGGTCGTCGACGACCCAGCTGCCGCTGATCTTGACCAGCGTCACCTCGTAGCGGAAGCGCTGCGGCTCGAAGTCGACGCGCTCCTCGTCGTCCTCGCCGCTGGGGTACGACGACCGGACCTCGGCGCCGACGAGCACGGTCGCGGAGTCGGAGTCGATCGCGGAGATCCCGATGCCGTAGACCGTGGCCGCGCGGTCGATGCCGGTCTCGGCGACCGCCTTCTCGGCGATGGCCAGGTTCTCCTCGAACGCGGCACGGAACTTGGCGGTCATCAGCTCGCCGACGGCGCGGTACTCCGGCATCTGCCCGGAGTCCTCGAGCTGGTCGGGGCCGTAGGTGTTGAAGCGCTGCACGAAGGTGCGGGCCGCGGCCAGCACCTCCTCGCGGTCGCGGGTGGGGTCCTCCGGCGGGTCGAAGACCGAGGAGACGCGGTCACCGAGGCTGGAGCCCGCGCCGTTGCCGAAGACCACCAGGGCCGACACGGTCAGCCCGGCGACGCACAGGCCGACGAGCGCGGCGAGGACGGCCCAGCGCGTGCGGGCAGCACGGGCTGCGCCCGTCGTCCCCTCCGCCTTCTGGTCGTCCGCCTTGCCGTCCGCGGTCACCGGCTCGCGTTGAGCATCGGTTGGACGTACAGCCACTTCCACGAGTCCTCTCCGAGCGTCGGAGGGGCCACGTTACCCCGGTCGCTCGAGGCGCCCTCGGGGACGTCCCAGGTCACGTCGCCGGTCTCCTCGTCGACCCGGACGGCGATGTCGTAGCGGGTGCCGCCGGGTGCCACGCGCTGCAGGTTCTGCAGGCCGCGGGGGTTGGACTTGGTGATCGGCTCGGTGCAGCCGACGTCGTGGGGCATGGGCAGGTCGCCGCGGTCCGACTCCGGGTTGCGGCGCTCCTTGACGTAGCCCTCGTAGCAGATCTTCGGCAGCGTGTTGAGGATGAGGCCGAAGTGCGCGTCCCAGTAGCCGCTGCCGCCCTGGGCGACCGACTTCTTGCCGACGACGACCTGGCCGGCGCCGACGGCGTACGGGTAGACGACGAGCATCTGCCGCAGGCCGGGCAGGTGGCGGACCACGACCCGACCGGTGGTGACGAGGTTGGCGAGCAGCTCGCTGAGCTCGACGCCGTTCTGCTCGAGGAAGGTGCGCAGCTGGGTGGCGGCCACGGAGCCGGAGTCGATCACCTTGCGCAGGTCCTTGTCGGCGCCCGCGAGCGACGACGAGAACGCCGAGAGCTGGCTGGCGAAGGCACGCAGCGACGTCTGGGTGGCGAGCTGGCCGCGGAGCACGGTGTTGCTGTCGCGGATCAGCGCGGTGGTGACGTCGAAGTTCTCGTCCGCGGTCTCGATGAACGAGTTGCCGGTGTCGATGATCCGCTGGAGGTCCTGGCCGGTGCCGGCGAAGGCCTTGCCGAGCTCCTCGACCGTGGTGGAGAGGGCCTCGCGGTCGACGCTGGCGACGGTCGCCGACAGGTCGCCGAGGAGCTTCTCGGTGGCGATCGGCGTGGCGACGTCCTCGATCTCGGAACCCTCGGCGAGGTAGGGCTCGCCGTCGCTCTGCGGCTGGAGCTCGACGTACTGCTCGCCGACCGCGGAGCGGTTGCCGACCAGGGCGATGGTGTCGCTCGGGATCTCGTCCCACTTCTTGTCGATCTCGAGGGCGACGTCGACGCCGTCGGAGGTGAGGGTGAGCTCGCCGACCTCGCCGATCCCGACGCCGCGGTAGGTGACCTCGGCGCCGGTGAAGATGCCGCCGGAGTCGGGGTAGTGCGCGATCACGGTGTAGGAGCGGTCGATGACGACGCGGTCGAGCTGCGCGTAGCGCGCGCCGACGTAGGTCACGCCGAGCAGCGTGATCATCGCGAAGATGAGCAGCTGGATGCGGGTGCGACGGGTGATCACCGGCTCACGCTCCGTCCGTCGTCCGAGGCCCGCAACGGGGCGGAGTAGACGTCCACGAGGTCCGTGTCGTACTGCTCGTCGAAGTCACGCCACATCTTGCTGGCGTCCTCGGACATGCCCGGCCGTGGCCGGTTGAGGCCGCCGCCCTTGAGGGCGTTGCCGAGCACGTTGCCGAGCAGGTCGCCCGACGCCCGGGTGCCGGAGGTGCCGGTCCGGCCACTGCCGCAGAGGATCTTGACCGCGTCGCAGATGTTGTCGAGCAGGTAGCCCGGCAGCTTGAGGCACTCGGTCGGGTTCGGCGGGGTCCGCAGGCACTTCTGCAGGGTCTGGGTGACGCCGTTGCACAGCGTCTTGAGGTCCACCAGCACGTCGAGCGGCAGGTCGGGCAGCTCGTTGATCGGGATGCAGGCGATGTCCGGCAGCACCAGGTTGCCGAGGTCGAGCTGCAGGTCGACCGACAGGTTGACGTAGTCGCCCATGTGCAGGTTGCGGGCGGTCTGCGGGTTGCGGCCCACGGCGTCGTCGACGAACGGGTAGGTCAGGAAGGTGCTGAAGCCCGTCGCGAAGTTGTCGCCGGACGCCGCGATCTGGGTGAGGATCGGGTCGAGCTGCCTGAGCGTGGTGATCGTCGACTGCTTGGTCGTGTTGATCACCCGCACACCGACGTCGCTGAGCTTCGTCAGGCCGTCGAGCATCGACACCAGGTCCTCGCGCTGCCGGTCGAGCGAGTCGAGCGCGCTCGGCAGCTCCTCGAGGGCGAGGTCGATGCTGTCCTGGTGCTCGCGGGCGCTGATCGCCAGGCGGTTGACCGACTCGATGGCGTTGACGATGTCGCCCTTGCGCTCGTCGAGGCGCCGCACCAGCGACTCCACCTGGGTCAGGACCGACTTCGCGGAGTCCTCGCGGCCGTCGAGGGCCAGGTTGAGCTCCGAGGCGATGGTCTTGATCTGGGCCACGCCACCGCCGTTGAGGACCAGGCTGAGCGCGCCCAGCACCTCCTCGACCTCGGGGTTGCGGCCGCCCTTCTCGATGACGTCGCCGTCGTCGAGGCGTCCCTCGCCGCCGCCCGACGGCGCGGCCAGGGACACGAACTTCTCACCCAGCAGGCTGGTCTGGCGGATCGAGGCGATCGGCTGGTCGGGCAGGTCGACGTCGTTGCGGAGCTCGAGCTCGACCACCGCCTGGTAGCCGTCGAGGTCCACGTCGACGACCTGGCCGACGGTGACGTCGTTGACCTTGACCGAGGACTTCGGCACGAGGTCGAGGACGTCGTCGAACCGGACGGTCACCGTGATCGGGTCGCTGCCGACGTCGGCGCCACCGGGCAGCGGCAGCTGGTAGACGTCGAAGTCACAACCGGTCAGCGCGACCATGCCGACGAGGGTGGCGGCCACGACGCGGGCGCGGGAGCGCAGGCGCTTCATCGGTCACCTCCCACCAGGCCGAAGAGGGTCGGGTCGTAGGGCTGCGAGAACGCGGAGCCGGTGCCGAACGGTGCGCCGCGCGGCAGCAGGGTCCCGATCAGGTTGCACAGCTCGCCCTTCGGGTCGTTCGCCGACACCAGGGTGCACAGCACCGTCTTCGGGTTGGACGTGAGCTCGTGCACCAGGTTGCCGATGTTGGCGTTGGCGTCGAGCGTGCCGTTCTTGGGGTTGTAGGTGTGGTAGAGGTTCGTCAGCGCGAGCGGGCCGGCGCGCAGCAGCTCGTCGAGGTTCTCGCGCTGGCGCACCAGCACCTTGGCGACCCGGTTGACGTCGCGGATGTTGCGGCCGAGCACGGCGCGGTTGGTCTTCACGAAGGTCGCGACCTCGCCGAGCGCCGTACCGAGGTTCGACAGCGCCGAGGTCAGCTCCTGGCGCTCGTCGGCGAGCAGGCCCGAGACGTCGCCCAGCGACTTGTTGAAGTCGCGGACGGTCTGGTCGTTGTCGGCCAGGGTCTTGATGAAGCTCTCGAGCTGCGCGGCGGAGTCGAACAGCTCTTCCTTGTTGTTGTCGAGGGTGTCGCTGAGCCGGCCGAAGTCCTTGATGGTCTGGCGGAACTGCTCGCCCTGGCCGCCGAAGTTCTTCGCGGTCTGCTCGAGCAGGTCGGTCAGCGCGCCCTCCTTGTTGGCGCCCTCCGGGCCGAGCGCGACCGTGAGCTTGTCGATGCTGGAGTAGATCTCGTCCAGCTCGAGCGGGATCGCGGTGCGGTCGGCCTTGATGACGGTGTTGTCCGCCATCACGGTGTCACCGTCCTCGTAGGCCGGCGTGAGCTGGATGTAGCGGTCGCCGACGACGGACGGGGAGACGATCACCGCCTGGGCGTCCTGCGGCACGTCGACGTCGCTGTCGTAGGTCATCACGACCTTGACCTGGGTGCCCTCGGGCACGACCTCCTCGACCTTGCCGATCGCGACCCCGAGCACACGGACCTCGGAGCCCTCGTAGACCGACACCGCACGCGGGAAGTACGCCGTCACGGTCTTGGCGTCGCCGGCACCGCCGATCATCCACACCACGCCGGCGGCCAGCAGCAGCACGACCGCGGCCACGGGCAGGAGACGTCGCAGGTCGCTCATCAGTTGCCACCTCGCAGACCAGGCACCGGCGGCAGGTTGAAGATGTAGTTGTCGAACCACGGCCCGTTGCCGAGCGTGCTCGCGAACACGCGGTAGAAGGGGGCCATCGTCTTGATGGCGGTCTCCAGGTTGTCCTCATTCTTCTTGATGACCTGCAGCACCGAGTCGAGCTGGTCGAGGGCGGGCTTGAGGTCGGCGCGGCTCTTGCGGATCAGCCCGGTCAGCGTCTTGCTGAGGGTGCTGGTCGACACGAGCAGGCGGTGGACCTGCGCCTTGCGCTGCAGGAGCGCCTTGAACAGCGTGTCGGCGTCGTCCATCAGCGCGACGATCTCCTCGTCGCGGGCGTCGAGCACCGTGGAGACGCGGTCGAGGTTCTTGAGCAGCGAGTTGATCTCCTCGTCGCGCGAGGCGATCACCTTCGACAGCGCCGAGACACCGTCGAGCGCCGCCCGGAACTCCTCGGGGGTGTTGCGGGTCAGGTCGGCGAGCGTGGTCAGCGCGTTGGCCAGCTGGTCGGTGTCGATGTCCGCCGAGGTCTCGGCCAGGCCGGTGAAGGCCTCGACGACGTCGTACGGCGAGGTGGTGCGCTCGATCGGGATCGTCGCTCCCTCGGCGAGCTCACCGGTCCCCGCCGGGTAGAGGGAGAGGAACATCGAGCCGAGGATGGTCTTCACCTTGATGTCGGCGCGGGTGTCCTCGCCGATCTCCTGGTCGGTCTTGACCTGGAAGCCCACCTTGACGGAGTTGCCGTCGAGCTCGACGGAGGTCACCTGGCCGACGCGGACGCCGGCGATGCGGACCTCGTCCTTGACCTTGAGGCCGCCCGCCTCCTCGAAGGAGGCGTAGTAGGTGTCGCCGCCGCCGATCAGCGGCAGGTCCTGGGCGCGCATGGCCGCCACCAGCATCAGGACGAGGACGGTGATGCTCGCCGCCCCGACCACGACGGGGTTGCGCTCGCGGAACGGCTTCACTCCCCCACCTCCTGCTTGAGCGAGCAGCGCGGCGCGTTGATCGGGATCGTCGCCCCGATCGGGTTGTTCAGGCCGGGCACCTTGATCCTCGCCGTGAAGTGGCAGAGGTAGAAGTTGAACCAGGAGCCGTAGATCGCCGTCCGTCCGATCTTGGTCAGCTTGATCGGGAGCACCTGCAGGGAGCGGTCGATCTCCTTGCGGTTGCGGTTGAGGGTCGTGGCGACCTTGCGCAGCTCCTTGACGTCCTTGAGCAGCGGCTTCTCGATGCCGGTCACCAGCGCCGCGGTCTGCACGGACAGCTCCGAGATCGAGTCCAGCGAGGACAGGATCGCCTCGCGGTCCTCGTTGAGCCCGCCGACGAGCGAGCGGAAGCTGTCGATCAGGTCGGTGAGCTGGTCGTCGCGGTCGGCGATGTGGTCGAGGACGTAGTCGAGGTTGTCCAGCAGCTCACCGATCACCTCGTCCCGGTCCGCGAGGGTGCGGGTGATCGAGGCGGTGCTGGACAGCAGCCCCTCGACGGTGCCGCCCTCGCCCTGGAAGACCTGGACGATCTCGTACGACAGCTTGTTGATGTCGTCGGGCGAGAGCGCCTCGAACAGCGGCTTGAAGCCGTTGAACAGCACCGTGAGGTCGAGGGCCGGGGTGGTCCGGTCGACCGGGATCTTGCCGCCCTCGTCGAGCCGGTCGCTGCCGCTGCCCTGCTGGGTCAGCGAGATGTAGCGCTGGCCGAGCAGGTTGCGGTAGCGGATGGTGGCGTGGGTGGCGTCGTCGACGACGGTGTCCTCGGCGACCTTGAAGGTGAGCAGTGCCCGGTCCGCGGCGAGGATCTCGATGTCCTCGACGGAGCCGACCTTCACGCCGGCGATCCGGATGTCGTCACCCTTGTTGACGCCCGTGACGTCGACGAACTCGGCGGCGTACTCCTTCGTGGCGCCGAAGGACAGGTTGCCGATCGTGATGATCAGGACGCCGGTGGCCATCGCGGTGGTCACCATGAAGATGACCAGCCGGACGAGGTCGCCGGAGGTGCGCTTGTCGAGCCCGCGGATCATCAGCGACCACTCCCCGCGGCCACGGCCGGACCGGCGAGCACGACGTTGATGTCGGCGCCGGCGCCGTACTCGGCCTCGAGCGCGCCCCGGAGCGCGGTGACGTCGTCGGGCGTGCCCTGGTAGGCCGCCGACGGCGCGGGCCGCAGGTTGCCCTTCTCCGTGGAGCCGTTCATCCCGTCGTTGATCTTCGGCAGCGGCGGGTAGGGGTTGTCCTGGCTGTAGGGGATGTCCGGCAGGCCCAGGCAGTCCGGGCCGCGGTCCTCGCCGAACTTCGGCGCGTCGGCCGGGGTGTAGGCCCGCGGCTGGTCGATCAGCGTCTCGAGGACGATGTGCAGCTCGTAGCCGCGGAACGCCTCGGCGAGGCGGCCCTGCGCCTTGACGATGCCCGCCGACATGCACGGGAAGATCGGGGAGTACCGCGCCACCACGGCCAGCGTGCGGGTGGAGAGCTCGCCGGCCTCGCGCAGGTTGGCCTCGTTGGCGTCGAGGAAGGAGCGTGCCGTGTCGGAGAAGCTCCGGATGTCACGCAGCGTCGCGGTCAGCGCCGCCTCCTTCTCCTCGATGGTGCCGGTGGTCTTGACGGTGTCGTCCAGGATCTGCGCGACCTCCGGGAGGATGTCGGCGTAGGTGTCGGAGACCTGCGCGGTCAGGCGCAGGTCCTCGAGCAGCGCCGGGATCTCCGGGTTGATCCGCTTCAGGTAGGAGTCGACGGTCTCGAGGTTGGACCCGAGCTGCTCGCCGCGGCCCTCGAGGGCGGTGGAGAGCGCGGTGAGGGTGGCGTTGAGGTCGGCCGGCCGCACCGTGCGCAGCAGCGGGTAGATGTCGGACAGCACCTCCTCGAGCTCGGTGGCGACCTCGGTGCGGTCGATGACCGCGCCGGCCTGGATGGTGCCGGACGGACCCGTCTCGGGGACCACCAGCGACACGTACTTCTCCCCGAAGAGCGTCTTGGGGACGATCGAGCCGGTCACGTTGGCCGGGATGTCGTCGATCTTGTCGGGGTAGATGCCCAGGGTCAGCTCGGCACCGCGCTCGTCGCCGGCACTGGCCTCGAGGACCTCGCCGACGATGACGCCACGGACCTTGACGTCGGCGCGGATCGGCAGCTGGAGACCGATGTTGGAGGTCGTCAGCGTGATCCGCTCGTAGCTGGCGAACTTCTTCGTGAAGGTCGCGTAGGTCAGCCAGACACCGAGCAGGAGCAGGCACAGGAAGACCACGCCGAGCGCCTTGTGGGCGGAGAGCAGCTTGTTCATCGCCTCGTCACCCCGCCAGCCTGACCGTCGTGGACGCGCCCCAGATCGCCATCGACAGGAACAGGTCGATGACGTTGATGGCCACGATGCTGGTCCGCACCGCACGGCCCACGGCGATGCCCACGCCGGCGGGACCGCCCGACGCCGTGTAGCCGTGGTAGCAGTGGATGAGGATCACGACGACCGCGAAGACCAGCACCTTGCCGAAGGACCACAGCACGTCGCCCGGTGGCAGGAACTGGTTGAAGTAGTGGTCGTAGGTGCCGGCTGACTGTCCGTAGAACTGGGTCACCACGAGTCGGCTCGCGACGTACGACGAGAGCAGGCCGACGACGTACAGCGGGACGATCGCGATCAGGCCGCCGATGACCCGGGTCGCGACCAGGAAGGGCATCGAGGGGATCGCCATGACCTCGACGGCGTCGACCTCCTCGGAGATGCGCATCGCGCCGAGCTGGGCGGTGAAGCCGCAGCCGACGGTCGCGGCGAGCGCGATGCCGGCGACCAGGGGCGCGATCTCGCGGGTGTTGAAGTAGGCGGAGACGAAGCCGGTGAAGGCGGCGGTGCCGAGCTGGTTGAGCGCGGCGTAGCCGGACAGGCCGACCTGCGCGCCGGTGAAGAAGGTCATGCCCGCGATGACGCCGACGGTGCCGCCGATGACGGCAAGCGCACCGGTGCCGAGGGTGACCTCGGCGAGGATCCGCAGGATCTCGCGCGGGTAGTGCATCACCGAGCGCGGCAGCGCCAGCAGCACCTTGATGTAGAAGGACAGCTCGTGGCCGAGGGTGTCCAGGCCCTTGACGGGCCGTTCGTAGATCGCCTTGAGGTTCGCCATCGCGCTAACCCGTCTTCGGGGGCACGACCTGCAGGTAGATCGTGCTCAGGGTGAAGTTGACGACGAACAGGAGCAGGAAGGTGATGACGACGGACTCGTTGACCGCGTCGCCGACACCCTTCGGGCCGCCGGCGGCGTTCATGCCCTTGTAGGACGCGACGACGGCGGCGATGAGGCCGAAGACGAGGGCCTTGATCATGCCGATCCACACGTCGGGCAGCTGCGCGAGCGCGGTGAAGCTGGCCAGGTAGGCGCCCGGGGTGCCGTCCTGGAGGATCACGTTGAAGACGTAGCCACCGCCGACGCCGACGACCGCCACCATGCCGTTGAGGAAGACCGCGACGAGCATGCAGGCGAGCACGCGGGGCACGACCAGGCGCTGGATCGGGTCGATGCCCAGCACCATCATCGCGTCCAGCTCCTCGCGGATCTTCCGCGCACCGAGGTCAGCGGCGATCGCGGAGCCGCCGGCGCCGGCGATGAGCAGCGCCGTGGCGATGGGACCCGCCTGCTGGATGACCGCGAGCACGGASGSCGAGCCGGTGAACGACTGCGCGCCGAACTGCTTGATCAGGCCACCCACCTGCAGCGCGATGACCGCGCCGAAGGGGATGGCGACCAGCGCCGTCGGGACGATGGTGACCGAGGCGATGAACCACGCCTGTTGGAGGAACTCCCGGGTCTGGAACGGACGCCGGAACAAGCTGCGCCCCACGTCGAGCGCGAACGCGAAGAGCTTGCCAGCGGTTCCGACAGGCTGGAGAGCCCGAGCAACCGTCAGTGACATGAAGATCCGTCAGTGCTCGGCGCGTCCACTGGCGTGCTCGGCTTCCTTGGTGAAGGAACCCGGCGGCGGCGTCACGCCGTTGAGGCGGCACCACTCGCCCGGCGGGCGCTGGGCCCGGCGCGGGATGCCGTTGGA
>NZ_VLJQ01000037.1:0-1958 GCF_007829375.1 Nocardioides sp. J9
GACGCTCGCCGTGCTCTGGGACCCGCACCCCGGGCTGCCGCCGGTCGCGCCCTGGGCCGGTCGGGCAGCCCCGCCGAGCAGGCCCTCCACGTCTGGCTGGTGGCCGGCACGGCCACCTTCGTCGTCGCCGGCACCGCCCCGCTCACCGGAGCACCCGCCCAGGCGGTCTGGGCGGTGCTCCTCCTCGCGGCCGTGCTGGCGGCCCGGCTCGCGCCGGGGCTCGCGGTCGACGTGCCCGACGACCACCTCCTCGACCTCGACCGGCTCGCCGTCACCGCCTGGTCCGCGCGCGAGCCCGCCGAGGGTGGGCGCGGACGGTCCGTCGTACCGGCCGCCGGTGTCGCCGGTGTCGCCGAGGTCGCCGAACGCGCCGGGCGCACGCTCCGGGCGGCGTCGGTCGCGATCCTCGTCGTCGTCGCCCTGTCGGCGCCGTTGCTGCTGTGGACCGCCGACCTGCCGCCGGACCGCACCGGCGCCCGGTGCCTGGTCGGCTTCGGGGGCGCCTGCCTGCTGCTCGCCGCCCGCAACCACCGCCACCGCGCGGCCCGGCGCCTGCTCCGCGTCGCGGGTGTCCTCGCCCTGGCCCTGCTCGCCGCGGTGCTGCTCGGCGTCCAGCCGGACGGGGCCGCCGCCGACCTGCCCGCCCTGCTCGCGCCGGCCGCCGTCGCCGTCGGCGTGGCGCTCGTCGTCGCCGCGGTCCTCGTCGGGCGGGGGTGGCGCTCGACCTGGTGGGCCCGTCGTGCCGAGGTCGCCGAGGCGCTGTGCGGCACCCTCGCGGTCGGGTCGCTGGTGGTCGCGGTCGGCCTGTTCCGCCACCTGTGGGAACTCACGAGCTGAGGTTTCGCGCCGGTCGCCGTCCGGGTAGCAGGCACGACACCGGCTCTTACTGGCAGTGGGTGCTTCTCGGGAGCCGCACAGGGAGATGACCGCGGGGCGGCAGCCCCACTGACCAAGGAGCAACAGATGTCGGATGTCGAGTTCGGCCACGCAGAAGGGGCGCTGAAGCAGATCGCGGACCGCGTCGTCCAGGCCAAGCAGGAGCTCGCGCAGCACTCCGCCCAGATGGAGGCGGACCTCGCGAACATGCAGCGGGCCTGGGTCGGCACCGGGGGCCTCACCTTCCAGCAGCTCAAGGCCGCATGGGTGGAGAAGCACCGGGTCGTCACCGGCGCGCTGGACCGGTTCCACGCCGCGCTGACCGCGACCGAGGCCGACAACCGGGCCGTCGACGAGGCGCAGGGCGCGGGCATGAACGCGCTGCTCAACCGCCTCGGCGCCCAGTGACCCCGTCCGCACACCAGGCACACCCCCAGAGCTGAGGAGACACCACGATGACCGCTGACTTCGGATCCCTCGACGGCCTGCGCGTGCAGCACGGCGCCCTCGACGCCGCCGCCCAGGCCATGTACAACACCGTCCGCAAGATGGACGAGAGCCTCAACCACCTCGAGCAGGACGTCGCCCCGAAGGTCGCTACCTGGAGCGGCCAGCAGCAGGAGGCCTACCGCGCCTCGAAGGCCGCCTGGGACTGGGCGATGCAGGAGCTCAAGGACCTGCTCGACCGCAGCCACCAGAGCGTCTACCAGTCCAACGCCGAGTACCTCGCCGCCGACCGCCGCGGCGCCGGACGGTTCCAGGACTGAGCACCACGGCTCCGCCACGACCGCCCCGGGCCGGGCGGGGCGGCCGTGCCACGATGACCCCCTCGACCCTCTCGGGAAGGTGTGAGCAGATGACGCAAGCTGGCCGGGCGCCAGGCACGGTCGCGTCCGGGCTGGTCCGGGTGACCGTCACCTCGGGCACCCGCCGCGTCGACCTCGTGCTGCCCGGGGCGGTGCCGGTCGCCGAGCTCCTCCCCGAGCTCGCCCGCAGCGTCGGGCTGCTCGACCCGGCCACCGTGCACGGCGGCTACCGGGTCGTCACCGCCGGGGTCGACGAGCCGCCGCCACGGGTCTACG
>NZ_VLJQ01000038.1:0-1843 GCF_007829375.1 Nocardioides sp. J9
CGCCGGCCTCTACGCCAGCCCGACGGTCATCAACAACGTGGAGTCCATCGCCTCGGTCCCCGCGATCGTGAAGAACGGTGCGGCCTGGTTCGCGTCGATGGGCACGGAGAAGTCCAAGGGCCACGGCATCTTCTCGCTGTCCGGCCACGTGCAGAAGCCGGGCCAGTACGAGGCGCCGCTCGGCATCACGCTGCGCGAGCTGCTCGACCTCGCCGGCGGCGTCCGCGAGGGCCACCAGCTGAAGTTCTGGACCCCCGGCGGCTCCAGCACGCCGCTGCTGACGGCCGAGCACCTCGACGTACCSCTCGACTTCGAGGGCGTCGGCGGCGTCGGCTCGATGCTCGGGACCCGCGCCCTGCAGATCTTCGACGAGACCGTGTGCGTGATGCGTGCGGTGCTGCGCTGGACGGAGTTCTACAAGCACGAGTCCTGTGGGAAGTGCACGCCGTGCCGCGAGGGCACGTGGTGGCTCGTGCAGGCGCTGAGCCGGCTGGAGGCCGGCCAGGGCAGCGAGGCCGACCTCGACCAGCTGCTCGACCAGTGCGACAACATCCTGGGCCGCTCCTTCTGCGCCCTCGGCGACGGTGCGACGAGCCCGATCTCGAGCTCGATCCAGCACTTCCGCGACGAGTACCTCGCCCACCTCACGCACGGCGGCTGCCCGTTCGATCCCGCGAAGTCCACGGCCTGGGCCGGTCAGGAGGTGTCGGCATGACGGTCTCGACAGGCTCGACCACCGGGGTCGAGAAGACCGACCTGGTCACCCTCACCATCGACGGCGTCCAGGTCAGCGTCCCGAAGGACACCCTCGTCATCCGCGCCGCGGAGCAGATCGGCGTGCAGGTCCCGCGCTTCTGCGACCACCCCCTCCTCGCGCCGGTCGGCGCGTGCCGCCAGTGCCTGGTCGACGTCCCCGACGCCGGCAACGGGCGCGGCTTCCCGAAGCCGCAGGCCTCCTGCACGCTGCCGGTGGCCGAGGGCATGGTCGTCAGCACGCAGGTCACCAGCCCGGTCGCCGACAAGGCGCAGCAGGGCGTGATGGAGCTGCTGCTCATCAACCACCCGCTCGACTGCCCCGTCTGCGACAAGGGCGGCGAGTGCCCCCTGCAGAACCAGGCCATGTCCAACGGCCGCGCCGAGTCGCGCTTCTCCGACGAGCGCAACCGCGGCGTGAAGCGCACCTTCCCCAAGCCCATCAACCTGTCGCCGACGGTGCTGCTCGACCGCGAGCGCTGCATCGTGTGCCAGCGGTGCACCCGCTTCGCCGACGAGATCGCCGGCGACCCGTTCATCGCGCTCGTCGAGCGCGGTGCGCAGCAGCAGATCGGCATCGCCGAGGACGCGCCCTTCCTGTCGTACTTCTCCGGCAACGTGATCCAGATCTGCCCGGTCGGGGCGCTCACGTCCGAGCAGTACCGCTTCCGTTCGCGCCCGTTCGACCTGGTCTCGACGCCCGGCGTCGCCGAGCACGACGCGTGCGGCTCGGCCATCCGGGTCGACCACCGGCGCGGCAAGGTGCTGCGGCGCCAGGCGGGCGACGACCCCGCGGTCAACGAGGAGTGGATCAGCGACAAGGACCGCTTCGCCTTCGCCTACGCGCAGGCCGACGACCGGCTCGGCTACCCGCAGGTCCGCGACGAGGATGGCAGCCTCCGGCCGGCGTCGTGGCCCGAGGCGTTCACGGTTGCGGCCCGCGGGCTCGCCGGCGCGCGGGCGGCAGGGGGTGTCGGCGTGCTCACCGGCGGCCGGCTGACCGTCGAGGACGCCTACGCCTACAGCAAGTTCGCCCGGGTCGCGCTCGGCACCAACGACATCGACTTCCGGGCGCGTCCGCTGTCCGCGG
>NZ_VLJQ01000039.1:0-1833 GCF_007829375.1 Nocardioides sp. J9
ACGCTCAAGGAGCAGCTCTGGGACCCGGTCGCCGGGTTCGGGGTCACCTTCCGGACGATGTTCCGCAAGGTGGTCACCGAGCAGTATCCCAAGGAGAAGCTGCCGACCGCGCCGCGCTTCCACGGCCGCCACCAGCTCAACCGCTGGCCCGACGGCCTGGAGAAGTGCGTGGGCTGCGAGCTGTGCGCGTGGGCCTGCCCGGCGGACGCCATCTACGTCGAGGGTGCCGAGAACCGGGACGACCTGGGCGACGGCGAGTCCGGCCGCTACTCCGCCGGGGAGCGCTACGGCCGCGTCTACCAGATCAACTACCTGCGCTGCATCCTGTGCGGGCTGTGCATCGAGGCGTGCCCGACGCGCGCGCTGACGATGACCAACGAGTACGAGCTCGCCGACGACAGCCGCGCCAGCCTCATCTACGAGAAGTCCGACCTGCTGGCACCGCTGCTGCCCGGCATGCAGGCGCCGCCGCACGCGCAGCTGCTCGGCAACGACGACGCCTACTACCGCGGCGACTACCAGCAGCCGGTGCCGGTCCCCGCCGTCCCGGGCGAGGGGGCCGCGCAGTGACCGCCTTCTGGATCCTCGCCCCGATCATGGTGGCCGCGGCGCTGGGCCTGCTGTTCGTCCGCAAGGCCGTGCACGCCGCGCTGCTGCTGGCGGTCGTGATGATCAGCCTCGCGGTGCTCTACGCGGTGCTCGAGGCGCCCTTCCTGTTCGCGGTGCAGATCATCGTCTACACCGGCGCCATCCTGATGCTCTTCCTGTTCGTGCTGATGCTGGTCGGCGTCGACGCGTCCGACTCGGTCGTCGAGACGATCAGGGGCCAGCGGGCGCTGGCCTGGTTCACCGGGCTCGCGTTCGTGGTGGTGATGGTGGTCGGGTTCAGCCAGCTGACCTTCGGCACCGCGGTCGGCCTCGACGAGGCGAACGCCGGCGGCAATGTGCAGGCGCTGGCCAACCTGCTGTTCTCGCGCTACGTGTTCATCTTCGAGGTGACCAGCGCGCTGCTGATCACCGCGGCGGTGGGGGCGATGGTGCTCGCGCACCGCGAGCGGCTCACGCCGCGTCGTACCCAGGCGGACATCGCGGCCGACCGAGTCCGCGCGTACGCCGAGACCGGGGCGCACCTCGGGCCGCTGCCGCCCCCGGGCGTCTACGCCCGCCACAACGCGGTCGACACCCCGGCCCTGCTGCCCGACGGCAGCCCGGCCCCGGCGTCGGTGTCCCGGGTGCTCGCCGCCCGCGGCACGATGCAGGCCACCGGCCTGAAGGACATCGAGGCGATCAAGGACCAGCTGGGCGTCGAGCCCGCCGAGGTGCCGGAGACGGCCGGCCGGACGGCTGCGACCGGCTCCACGGAGGAGAACGCCGCGCCGATCGGCTCGGCCGCACAGGAGGTGGAGGAGTGACCGAGTACGTCGTGCTCAGCGCGATCCTCTTCACGATCGGCTCGATCGGGGTGCTCACCCGGCGCAACGCGATCGTCGTGTTCATGTGCGTCGAGTTGATGCTCAACGCCTGCAACCTCGCCTTCGTCGCGTTCGCCCACCAGCACGGCAACCTCGACGGCCAGGTCGCCGCCTTCTTCGTGATGGTGGTCGCGGCGGCCGAGGTCGTGGTCGGGCTGGCGATCATCATGACCATCTTCCGCACCCGACGCTCGGCCTCGGTCGACGACGCCAGCCTGCTGAAGTTCTGAGGACGTTCCATGCACGCACTCTCCGCACTCGCGCTCGCCTCGAGCGAGACGCACGTCCCGGTGGTCGCCCCCGCCGAGGCCGACGGCGTCCTCGGCCTGCTGTGGCTGGTCATCGCGCTGCCGCTCGCCGG
>NZ_VLJQ01000040.1:0-1720 GCF_007829375.1 Nocardioides sp. J9
CAACCCAGCAGGGCGACAGTCGGAGGCTGAGGCACGACGATCGGGACCCCTTTCACTACTCCACAGGGAGCAGCGAGGACCAGCATCAATGTCGGTGGTCTCTGGAAGAATCCAGTCATGGABCTCGGRACCMACGCATCGATCGGCCAGTACGACGGCCGCTCCGTGACCGAGCTCCTCGGCGACATCCGCTCCGAGGTCGTCGCCCGCAAGTCCTCCCAGGTGCGCGAGTGGATCGCCATCGTCGCCTGGGCCGACCAGAACACCCTCGACTCCCCTGAAGGTGCGGCGACACTGCTGGACGGTGTCGTCGACACCGGCGTCCCCATCGCCGGCCCCGGTGCACCCCTCGTTTCTGAGTTCGCGTTGATGGAGCTCATCGCGGTCCTCGGCCGCTCACCCATCGGTGGCCGTGCCTACGTCGGCCAGGTGATCGAGTGCGCCTGGCGCCTGCCCCGCCTCTACCGATCCGTGGTCGCCGGACGCGTGGACACGTGGAAGGCCCAGCGCATCGCGGACGTCACCCACCCCCTCTGCCCCGAGGCGGCCGAGTTCGTGGACCGACAGCTCGACGCCGCCGTCGACGACGTCGGCTGGAAGCAGCTCGAGAGGTTGGTGGCCGAAGCSRTCSTKCGGTTCGACCCSGAMCRCGCRGAGGCCGAGCGGCAGCGGGCCAGCGACCACCGCCACTTCGACRTCGACGAACCCAGCGACACCGGCCACGTGATCGTCCACGGCCTGATGAACGCCGCCGACGGCCACGACCTCGACGAAGCCATCAACCGCCGCGCGGTCCTCCTCGGCAAGTGCGGCGACGAGTCCTCGCTCGACGTCCGCCGTTCCAAGGCCGCCGCGGACCTGGCCCGGCAGGACCTGTCGCTGGACCTGCTGTTCGCCGACCCCGACACCGGCGAGGTCATCGCCACCGCACCCGGCCGACGCGTCACGTTGAACGTCCACGTCACCGACACCACCTTCACCGGCGACAACCCCGTCGCCCGCTGCGACGAGCTGGGCGTCCCGGTCTCCTCAGCGCAGGTGAAGGAGTGGCTCCAGGCACCGAGGACGACCGTGATCGTCCGCCCGGTCATCGACCTGGCCGACTGCATCCCCGTGGACTCCTGGGAGATCCCCGACCGCCACCGCGCCCGGGTCCAGCTGCGCGACCACACCTGCCGCTTCCCCGGCTGCACCACCAAGGCGACCCGTTGCGACCTCGACCACACGATCGAGCACAACCGCGGCGGCCCGACCTGCCCATGCAACCTCGTCCCCCTGTGCCGACGCCACCACCGGGCCAAGACCTTCAGCCTCTGGCGCTACGTCACCGTCCAGCCCGGCCACTACCTGTGGATGTCGCCGAACGGACGCCACTTCCTGGTCAGCCCGAAGGGCACCCGGGTCCTCGACACCCCGCGCCCCCTCGACCCGGACGACTACTAGCCACCACGCCCCACACCCCGCCCACCAGCAGCACCGGGCGGGGTCATCGGCATGCTCACCGCCTGAACTGCCGCTGGTTGAGGTGCGAGGCGCCCCAGCGCCGAGCCTCGAAACCAGTGGCCCCGGGCCACCGGACTGTGCCCACCACAGCCCGCCCGACGGGCCCGGAGGTTTCGAGGCTCGGCCGCGGGCGGCCTCGCACCTCAACCACCGGGAGCTAGCCGAGGCGAACCCAAGGCTTGCCGCCAGGCGGAGGCTGGACCTACGCAAGGCAACC
>NZ_VLJQ01000041.1:0-1669 GCF_007829375.1 Nocardioides sp. J9
GCGGTGCCGCTGGTTTCGAGGCTCGGCGCTGGGGCGCCTCGCACCTCAACCACCGGCGGCTGGTGAGGTCGAACCCCCGGTAGGCCGCGCGAAGTTCCTGGTGGCTGGGGTGTGCTGTCGGCCGACGGCGTCACGCTGGTTCGCTTCGTCGGACTCCCGGTGGTTGAGGTGTGACGAGCGCCAGCGAGGAGCCTCGAAACCTCCGGGCCTGGGTGGCGGGCTGTGGTGGGCACAGTCGGGTGTGCCGGTGCCGGTGGTTTCGAGGCTCGGCGCTGGGGCGCCTCGCACCTCAACCACCGGCGGTACCGCGCCGGCCGGGTGGGGGTTAGTCGATGGTCCAGGTGTCGCCGGCGTTGATGAGGTGGGTGAGGCGTTCTTCGGGGGTGCCGTGGTCGGTGGCGGCCTGGATGGCGGTGTTGACCTGGGTGCGGGCCTGGTCGTCGTAGGTGGGGCGGTCGACCTGGCGGAAGATGCCGATGGGGCTGCGGTTGAGGTAGCCGGTGTCGGTGAGGCGGGAGATCGCGAACGCGGTGGAGGGGTCGGGGTTGTGCGCGTCGTGCACGAGCACCTGCTCGAGGGGCACGTCGGCGGTGTTGACGACCTCGACCCCGCCGGTGGCGGCGCGGMCGAGGGCCTTGTCACCGAGGCCGTTGAGGGGGCCGGGGTCGTCGTTGCGGACCCCGAAGGTGATGGGTTGGCCGTGGAGGAGGGGGATGACGGCGTGCTGGGCGGTGTCGCGGTCGTGCTCGCCCATGCCCTTGATGGCGTCGAAGGCGCCGTCGTTGAAGATGGGGCAGTTCTGGTAGATCTCGACCAGGGAGGTGCCGCGGTGGGCGGCGGCGGCGGCGAGCACGGCGGTGAGGTGCTTGCGGTCCGAATCGATGGTGCGGGCGACGAAGGTGGCTTCGGCGCCCAGGGCCAGGGAGACGGGGTTGAAGGGGTGGTCCAGGGACCCGACGGGGGTGGACTTGGTGACCTTGCCGACTTCGCTGGTGGGGGAGTACTGGCCCTTGGTGAGGCCGTAGATGCGGTTGTTGAACAGCAGGATCGTCATGTTGACGTTGCGGCGCAGGGCGTGGATGAGGTGGTTGCCGCCGATGGACAGCGCGTCGCCGTCACCGGTGACGACCCACACGGAGAGGTCTTCGCGGGCGGTGGCGATGCCGGTGGCGATGGAGGGTGCGCGGCCGTGGATGGAGTGCATCCCGTAGGTGTCGAGGTAGTACGGGAAGCGTGAGCTGCAGCCGATGCCGGAGACGAAGACGATGTTCTCGCGGCGCAGCCCCAGGTCGGGCAGGAAGGACTGGACGGCCTTGAGGACGGCGTAGTCGCCGCAGCCGGGGCACCAGCGGACCTCCTGGTCTGAGGAGAAGTCCTTGGCGGTCTGCTTCTCGCCCTCACTGATGGTGGGGACGAGCTCGGTGCCGGTGCGCAGCGCCGGGGTGCCCAGGTCGATCGGGTTCTGGGTGGTGGTCATGTTCAGGCCTCCTCGTGGTCGGCGGGAAGGTTGAGGCCGTGCTCGCCGAGGTCGACCKCGCGGTTCTCGGCCTCGCCGACGAGGCGGCCGATGGCCTCGGCGAGCTCGGCTGCCTTCAGGGGCAGGCCGTAGACGTGGTTGTAGCCCTGGGCGTCGACGAGGTACTCCGCGCGCAGCAGCTTGGAGAGCTGG
>NZ_VLJQ01000042.1:0-1665 GCF_007829375.1 Nocardioides sp. J9
CGGTCACCCTCGTCGCGGCCGAGCAGGGTCAGGAAGGAGACCAGGCTGAGCACGAAGGAGCCGGTGATCGTCGCGAGCCCGACCCAGTGCCCGAAGGCCTGCGTGCGGCGGTTGCCGAGCAGCAGCAGGACGGTGGCACCGGCGAGCGGCAGCGCGATGACCAGCCACAGCAGGTCGAGGACGCCGTCGGCGGACGTCGGCGCCACGACCGGGACGTGGGTCTCGCTCGAGGCGAGCGCGAGTGCGGGGTGTGCGTGCATTGCCGTCCTCAGAACTTCAGCAGGCTGGCGTCGTCGACCGAGGCCGAGCGTCGGGTCCGGAAGATGGTCATGATGATCGCGAGGCCGACCACGACCTCGGCCGCGGCGACCACCATCACGAAGAAGGCAGCCACCTGGCCGTCGAGGTTGCCGTGCTGGCGGGCGAACGCGACGAACGCGAGGTTGCAGGCGTTGAGCATGAGCTCGACGCACATGAACACGACGATCGCGTTGCGCCGGGTGAGGACCCCGATCGAGCCGATCGTGAAGAGGATCGCGCTCAGCACGACGTACTCGGTCACTCGTCCACCTCCTGCTGGGCGGCCGACCCGATGGGGGCGGCGTTCTCCTCGCTCGAGCCGGTCGCTGCGGTCTTGCCGGCCGTCTCCGGCGCGGTGGCGGGGTCGACCCCGAGCTGGTCCTTGATCACCTCGATGTCACGCAGCCCGGTGGACTGCATGGTGCCGCGGGCGGCGAGGACGCGGGACACCGACGCCGCGGCGGGCGTGCCGTCGGGCAGCAGCGCCGGGGTGTCGACGGCGTTGTGGCGCGCGTAGACGCCGGGGGCGGGCAGCGGACCGAGGTGCGCGCCCTTCTCGGCGTAGTCGCGGATCCGCTCGGCGGCGAGGTCGGCCTGCGTGGGCCGCGGGGTGAGCCGCTCGCGGTGGGCCAGCACCATCGCGCCGACGGCCGCCGTGATCAGCAGCGCGCTGGTCGCCTCGAAGATGAAGACGTAGCGCGAGAACAGCAGGTTGGCGAGCGCCTGGACGTTGCCGCCCTCGTTGGCCTCCTCGAGCCCGACCGCGGTGCCGAAGGTGAGCTGGGTCAGGCCGACCACCATCACCACGACGAACACCAGCCCGGTCGCCCAGGCCAGCACCCGCTGGCCCTTGATGGTCTCGACCACCGAGTCCGAGGCGTCGACGCCGACGAGCATCAGCACGAACAGGAAGAGCATCAGGATCGCGCCGGTGTAGACGATGATCTGCACCGCGAACAGGAAGGGCGCCTCCAGCACGGCGTAGAGCACCGCGAGGCTGATCATCACCACGGCCAGCAGCAGCGCGGCGTGCACGGCCTTGCGGACGAACAGGATGCCGAGGGCGGCCAGCACCATGATCGGCGCAAGGATCCAGAAGGCGGTCACTGCGCGGCCTCCTTGAACTCCCCGCGGTAGTAGTCGTCGTCGTTGCCGAGCCGCATCGGGGGGTCCTAACTCGGTAAAAAACGCCCCCCATTAGTGCCCGGCAGCAGCGGGGCGAGGAGGTCGGACTTCTCGTAGATCAGGCTGGCCCGGCTGTCGTCGGCGAGCTCGTACTCGTTGGTCATCGTCAGCGCCCGGGTGGGGCAGGCCTCGATGCAGAGCCCGCACAGGATGCAGCGCAGGTAGTTGATCTGGTAGACG
>NZ_VLJQ01000043.1:0-1262 GCF_007829375.1 Nocardioides sp. J9
CCCCAGCGCCGAGCCTCGAAACCAGCGGCCACGGTCCACCGGACTCTGCCGGGCACAGTCCGCCTCGCAGGCCCGGAGGTTTCGAGGCTCGGCCGCAGGCGGCCTCGCACCTCAACCACCGGGAGAAGGCTTGCCGCCAGACGGACTGCCACCTACCGGAGCCAACTGCGCGCGCTCGCGCCATCAGGACACGCTGCCGGTCCCCTGGTCGTAGGCCGCGGAGTTGCCGCCGACGGTCGTCCGGATCGAGGCGAAGTTGAGCGACAGGCTCTCGGTGAAGTTCTCGTCGCCTGCCGCGGATGCCTGGCTGGAGAGGAAGACGTCGCCCAGCTCGTACTCGAACGGCGTGCCGTCGGGAAGGGTGCCGGCCAGCTCGACCTCGGGCAGCAGGGTGCCGGTGGTGATGTAGCCGAAGAGCACCGGGGAGGTGCTGTCGGTCGACCGGGTCACGTTCATCTCCGTCAGGGAGGGGCGGCTGGCCTCGCGCTGGCCGGAGGCCGCGGAGCCGGAGACGCTGACGCCGACGCCGGTCTGGAGCGAGGTGACCTCGACCTCGATCGGGTCGCCGCTGGAGGGGTGGATGGTCATGGTCGCGACGGCGCTGGTGCCCGGCTCGGGCTTGGGCGGCTTGCCGCCCTTGTCGGCGTCAGCGGTGCCGACGCTGGTGAGGCCGATGGAGACGGCACCGATGGCGCCGACGGCCAGCACGGCCGCCAGCCGGGCACGGGTGCGTGAAGTGGTCACTGTGTCCTCGCAGGGGGGGTAGCGCGGACCGGGCTCCCCCAGCCCGCTGGGGCCGGTACGACGGGCACGGGTCCAGCGACCGTAGCCACCTCTGGTGACACCCCACCAGCGGCGCGCATGTCCTCCGAAACGATGGTCAGACGACGGAGAGCGGCAGCAGCTTCTGGCCGGTGGGGCCGATCTGGATCTCGGTGCCCATCTCGGGGCACACCCCGCAGTCGTAGCAGGGCGTCCAGCGGCAGTCCTCGACCTCGATGTCCGCACCGTCGGCGGCGGCGAGGGCGTCCTCCCAGTCGGCCCACAGCCAGTCCTTGTCGAGGCCGGAGTCGAGGTGGTCCCAGGGCAGGACCTCGTCGTACTCCCGCTCGCGGGTGGTGAACCAGTCGACGTCGACGCCCGTGCCGGCCAGCGCCTTCTCGGCGGAGGCCATCCAGCGCTCGAAGGAGAAGTGCTCGCTCCAGCCGTCGAAGCGGCCGCCGTCGCGCCAGACCTCCTCGATGATCCGGCCGACGCGACGG
>NZ_VLJQ01000044.1:0-1366 GCF_007829375.1 Nocardioides sp. J9
GCGACCGTGCCGGGCGCGCTGACCGCGGCCGCGGAGGTCGCCGCCAGCACCGGCGCCCGGCTCGCCTGGGTGCCGCGCCGCGCCGGTGACCGCGGTGCGATCGAGGCCGGCTGCCTGCCGACCCTGCTGCCGGGCGGACGTCCGGTCGCGGACGCGGCCGCCCGGGTCGACGTCGCCACAGCCTGGGGCGTCGACGCGCTGCCCGAGACCGAGGGCCGCGACGCCGACGGCATCGTGGCCGCCCTCGCGGCCGGCGAGCTCGGCGGCCTCGTGGTCGCCGGCGTCGACCCCGACGACACCGCCGACCCGGCAGCGACCCGCGCCGCCGTCGCCGCGGCGGGCTTCGTGGTCGCCTTCGACATCCGCCGCACCGAGGTCACCGACGCGGCCGACGTGGTCTTCCCGGTCGCGCCGACGAGCGAGAAGTCCGGCACCTTCGTCAACTGGGAGGGCCGCGTCCGGTCCTGGGAGGCCGCGCTGCACCAGCCGTCCTCCCTGCCCGACCTGCGCGCGCTCTCCGGGATCGCGGAGGAGCTCGCCCGCCTCGGCCAGGGGGCCCCGCTCGGCTTCCGCACCGTCGACGAGGTCCGCGCCGAGATGGGCCAGCTGGGTCCCTGGGACGGCGAGCGCGCAGGTCTCGATACGCCCTCGCACGTTCCTCGCGAGGGCAACTCGACCAGCGAAGGCGCCTACCGTCTCTCCACCTGGAAGCAGCTGCTCGACAACGGCTCGATGCAGGACGGCGACAAGTACCTCAAGGCCACGGCCCGCACGCCGGTCGCCCTCGTCACCCGGGAGGTGTACGACGCCCACGGGCCCACCGTCACCCTCACCGGTGACCGCGGGTCGATCACGCTGCCGGCGGAGATCGCCGACGACCTCGTCGACGGCGTGGTGTGGGTGCCGGCCAGCTCGGTCGGCAACGGCGTGCTCGCCGACCTGGCGTCCCCGGGGACGACGGTCACGATCAGCGGAGCGGAAGGGACGCACGGATGAACACCGCACTCAGCGCGTTCGGCAACGACGTCTGGTGGATCGTCCTCATCAAGACGCTCCTCGTCTTCGTGGTCCTCGTCCTGCTGACGCTCTTCAACATCTGGTGGGAGCGCCGCGTGGTGGCGCGGATGCAGCACCGCATCGGCCCGAACGTGCACGGCCCGTTCGGTCTGCTGCAGTCGCTGGCCGACGGCGTCAAGCTGGCCTTCAAGGAGGACCTGATCCCGAAGGCCGCCGACAAGGTGGTCTTCGTGCTGGCCCCGGTCATCTGCGTGGTGCCGGCCTTCGTCACCTTCAGCGTCATCCCGTTCGGGCCCGAGGTGAGCTTCTTCGGCGAGACGACGCCGCTGCAGCTGACCGACATGCCGGT
>NZ_VLJQ01000045.1:0-1296 GCF_007829375.1 Nocardioides sp. J9
GGCCAGGGTGGCCGAGGGAGCCGGCGGCGCGCGGCGGATCGCCACCGCCAGCGCCCGCCTCTCCGCCGGCATGGAGCAGCTGCTCGACGGCGCCGACGCCGCCGTGTCCGGCACCGGTGACCTGCGCACCGGCGCCGCCGCGCTCGCCACGGGCCTGAGCACCGCCGCGGACCAGGTGGAGGTCGCCGTCGAGGGCCTCGCCCTGGTGCACGAGGCGCTGTCCCGCAAGAGCCTCACCTGCGGCCTCGACCCCGCGTGCCGCCAGGCGCGCGACGGCATCAAGCAGATCTGGGAGGCCGAGCGCGACCAGCTGCTGCCCGGCCTGCGCGAGGCCGCGAAGGGCGCGCGCACGCTCGCGAGGGGCACCGGCGACCTGCGCGGCGGCCTGCGCCAGCTGCGCGGCGGCCTGGCCCAGGCGCGGACCGGCACCGAGCAGCTTGCGGCCGGGCAGCGGACCTTCGCCGACCGGCTCGAGGAGCTCGCCGGCGGCGCCGACGAGCTCGCCTCCGGCGCCGACCGCCTGCGCGGCGGGACCGAGCAGGTCGCGGCCACGCTGCCCGAGCTGGAGGAAGGGCTCGCGGCGGCCGCCCGCCACCTCAAGAAGACCCGCCGCGCCGCCGACGGCCCGGGCGCCGGCGGCTTCTACCTCCCGCCGACGGCTCTCGAGAACCAGTCCTTCGCCGCTGCCAGTCGGCTCTTCGTCTCCGAGGACGGCCGCACCGCGCGGATCGCCGTCCTCGGCAGCACCGACGCCTTCGGGCCCGAGGCCTCCCGGCGTGCGGCCGACGTGCGCGACCTCATCGAGACGTCCTTCAACGGAACCCGCCTCGACGACGCCACCGTGTCGGTCACCGGCATGGCGGCCACGAACAACGACCTCCGCGCGTACTCCACGTCCGACCTCGAGGTGATCGCGCTCTGCTCGCTGGTCGCGGTCTTCCTCGTCCTGCTCCTGCTGCTGCGCAGCCTGGTCGCGGCGTTCGCGCTGATGGCCACCGTCGTGCTGTCGTACGGCGCGGCGATGGGCCTGTCCCTGCTGGTCTGGCAGTACGGACTCGACGTCCAGCTCGACTGGACCGTCGCAGCCATTGCGTTCGTGATCCTCGTGGCGGTCGGTGCGGACTACAACCTGCTGCTGACGAAGCGGATCCACGAGGAGGCGCCGGACGGCTCGGCCACCGGCATCGCCCGGGCGACCGCCACCGCGGGCGTGATCTTCGCGGTCAGCATGCTGGCCCTGCTCGCGGGACGGGTGACCACCATCGGCCAGGTCGGCTTCACCATCGCGGTGGGCCT
>NZ_VLJQ01000047.1:0-1356 GCF_007829375.1 Nocardioides sp. J9
CGAGCCGATCCCGGACGCCGCGGTCGAGGTCGCCGAGCGGGACACGATCCGGCTGGCGTTCGTCGCCGCCCTGCAGCACCTGCCCGCCCGCCAGCGCGCGGTGCTCATCCTGCGCGACGTGCTGCGCTGGTCAGCAGCCGAGACCGCTGCGGCACTCGAGACGACCACCGCCGCGGTGAACTCGGCACTGCAGCGCGCGCACGCACAGCTCGCCGACCGCGGTCTCACCCCGGACACGGTCGAGGCCGACCTCGACCAGGCCCAGCGCACCCTGCTCGACGCCTACCTGCAGGCGTTCTGGCGCAAGGACATCGACCAGATCGTCCAGCTGCTCAAGTACGACGCCACGTGGGACATGCCGCCGTTCCTCAACCACTACCGCGGTTGCGAGGCGATCGGCGAGCTGATCGGCAGCAAGTGCCCCGGCGGCACCAACGACATGCCGATGATCGAGACGGTCGCCAACGGCCAGCCGGCGTTCGGCCTCTACATGCGCCAGCCCGAGGGCCACTTCGAGCCCTTCCACCTGCAGGTGCTGCAGATGACCGGCTCGGGCGACGAGCTGCGTGTCGAGCACGTGACCGCGTTCTTCGACCCGCGGCTGTTCGCCCGGTTCGGCCTGCCGGACCGCCTGCCCGCCGACTACGTCCCGGCCTGAGCCATGACGGCCGAGCCGGCCCCGGCCGGTCTCGTCGCCGGCCTGGACGTCCTGCAGCGCGCGCTCGACTACACCAGCGCCGCCCTCGCGACGACCACCTGCGCCGACGTCGACCGCCCCACCCCCTGTCTCGGGTGGACCCTCGCCGGCCTGCTGGCGCACATGGAGGACGCCCTCGACGCCTTCGCCGAGGCCGCCGACGGTGCCGTCGGCCTGCACTGCTCCGGACCCTCGCCGCTGGTGGAGCGGGTCGAGCGGCTGCAGGTGAAGGCGTGCGGCCTGCTGCACGCGTGGATGGAGGCGACCAGCCCGACCGTCGACGTCGGCGGGCACCCGCTGCCCGTCGACACCGTCGCGCGGATCGCCGCGCTCGAGGTCACGGTCCACGGCTGGGACGTCGGGCGTACGACGGGGCGCGGGTCCGCGATCCCCGAGCGCCTGGCCGCCGACCTGCTCCCGACGGCGCTCCAGGTGGCGCTCGGCGACGACCCGCGCTTCGCTCCCCCGCGCCCGGTCCCGGTGGACGCCCCCACCGGGGTGCACGTGCTGGCGCTGCTGGGTCGCGACGCCGCGTGGCGCTGAGCCGGCGACCAGCTCGCGCCTGGGCCCCACGCCCTCGGCTTGCCGCCAGGGGGACGGTGCCACCTGCCGGAGGCAACCGCGGCGCGGCAGCGCGGCGCCCGCGCCGCAGGCGCGTC